>DATMBG010000040.1 GCA_035559535.1 Candidatus Limnocylindrales bacterium | reverse complement strand
GAGATGGGATTACGGATCTGGCTGTTTGGCGTCCTGGGACTGGGACGTGGTTTATAAGTATTGACAAGTAGCAGGTGAGGGGGTCCTTCGGGTAGACGGCAGCCGCCATGGCCCCCCTCCATGGCGGGTTTTACTTTTTTACCCCTTATCCACAGAGTCTTATACCCGTTCTTTATGAACACAAAGCCCTCACAGTTTGCAAAAAATCAAAGTTAGGCTGCTAAAGGCTGAATCCGGGAACAGACGTGGTGTATTAACAGATTTCCTGCGTGGCGGGCCTTTCACCTTGATACTTCCCTAAAGTTCATAGCCTATAGGCCGCATCCTATCCATTCTCTGGGGGTATTACCAGCCAGTACTCCCATAAAAAACCTGCCTCAAAAAGGAGGGACTGACGAGGGGTTGCCTTGGATTGCCGGAGAAAGTAGTAAACTGGCCTTAGAAATACGAACAGAAAAACCATCTGCCTCCTGCTTCTTCCTGGCTACCGTCCCCGGCGCGTTGGTATCGGAGTTGGGGTGGGTACGACAACCGTTAAGCTAACCGGATCGGACTGAACAAGGATGCCGGGAATATCGGCCAGATTGGGTACAGGATTGATCTGGCTCTCAATTCCACCGGCCCGTTCCGCAATTACGGCCTCGATATTCAGTATGGCTCCATTACGGACTTGTATCAATTCATCATCCAGGGTTGCTGTGGCAGACCAGTCTCCATTGCTTTGCACCGTAGCCGGAGGAAGCTGAATAAAAAAACCTCCAGCAGAAGGTCTTGTGGGTTCTAATAAGACGTAAATTCCTACATCCGGCTCGGAAACGACCCGGGTAGAGGTCCCGGTTACCTCAAATGAACACGGTTCCGGTACATCTCGAGAGGTCTGAATACAGGTAATCTGTCCTTGAGGTTGGGTAATAGCTACACTTAGAAAAACAGGGGCTGTGGGTTCCTGGGGACATCCAGAGAGAAAACTTATCCCCAACAGAATAACCAGGACGATCAGAAGTCGGATTTTTTTCATAGATTTTAAAATCTCTTATGAACTACGATCATAGCTCCTTCTCGAGTTAATTGAGGTGTGATCTGGAAGTTTGTAGGGTTTTCTTTAGCAATGACTTCTGAAGAGGGTTTGGGCTTAAAAAACTGCTCATAAAGGAAATAACCTCCGGCTGCACCGGCGATAATCTCAAAGGTTATGGCCAGGGTTTTATTACGTCGAAAATCATCGTTAAATTGATTAAAGTCACTTTCGGTTCGAGAGGCTTCCGCCTCATCCCGACTGTTATTAGCGGCCTGTAAAAAGGCTAAAGCCGTTCCTGCCGCTGCCGCACTGGCTCCCAGGGAGATCCATTTTCGATAATTGGGTCCTTCTACAGGTGTTAACTCCAGGGTTAGTGCCACTTCACCGGCCTGAATAGATTGAATAAGGGTTTTAAAACCACTTTTCTCAACAATAATTTTTGCCGGCTCATCCACCCGAAGGGGTGGATCAAATTTTAACTTAAAATGGCCTAACTCATCTGTGACGGTTGAAAATCCGGCCCTTTGTTCCAGGTGAACCTTAGCGCCCTTAACCGGTTGATTACTCCGGATATCTAAAACAACCCCGGTTAAGGAATCGATATTTTGAGCAGATACGAAAACCGCTTGAAAGAGTAAACCTGCTAACACGAACCAGAATGTCTTTTGGTTACCCATTTAACCTCCACGTTTCAACTCAGGACCAAGCTTTGGAGACAACATAGGGCCTTAAGGTCGTCAAGACCCTACATAAAATGGTAGGGGATTAAAATTACAGATGTTTCTGTCAAAGATGAGTCAATAGGGTTTAAAACTCCTCGTAAACCCGCATACGCCAGGAATCGACTTTATTAAATTGACCGCTACTGATCAATCGGTTGTATTCTTCCAACCGGCGAACATAAATATCCGTTTTTTCACAACGCTCTAAAGCCTCTTCCAAATCATATTCATCAATAATTCCGGTTTCTTTTAGAAAGTAACAAAACTCTCTTAAAGATTCAGCTACTTCGTTCATATAAGCTGGCGTACAGTTAACGACTTTACGAATGATAAACTCGCCTAGAAAACAATGAATTTCAAAGCCATCGATTTCTTTAGCGCTTTTGGGCTCAAACCCATAGGTCGTATAAAAAAGGGCGTACTGGCTGGCATTTTCTACATGCCTTTCCACTAGACTCTTCTCGACCCCTTTTCGCTCAAGAAACCTTTTAAATTCCTCTATGAGCCGTTCATTCTCTTTGGTAACCCTTTCCAAATCTTTCATACTCATTCGTTATGACTCCTCCCGATCTACACTCGCTTTCTATCACCTTTATAACAATTCGACTCCCAAAAGGGGAGTCTTTTTTGATGATAAATTTACGATAGATAGCTAGTACTACGATAATAAAGTCTTGAACGTTAGTCAAGAGAATTATACCCTCTTCCAGGGAAGGAAATATTTTTCCTTGACAGTAAAGGACCTGGTTCTTATTTTGGATATTGTATTTAATACAATATCATATTTCCTTAACCAGACCGGAAACCATGGATGAGAAAAACCTTGAGAAGATAGATAATCTATCCGAAGACCCGGTAAGTTGTGTTGAGTGCTATGCTGTGACCGTGGATATCGTCATCTTCACCATCTTGGAAGCGGATTTAAAAGTACTCCTTGTTAAAAGAAAAATCCCACCATTCAAGGGGATGTGGGCTATTCCCGGTGGATTTGTTCGCAAAGATGAATCCCTGGATCATGCGGCTCGACGCGAACTTAAGGAGGAAACCCATGTATCCGATGTGTATTTAGAGCAACTTTACACATTTGGAGATCCTCACCGGGATCCAAGAATGCGTGTCATTACAGTGGCCTACTTTGCCCTTATCAACTCTGAAGAATTGAATCTCCGGGCGTCCCCCAACGTTGAAGAAGTCCAATGGTTTTCTATGTATAAACTCCCTCCGCTGGCTTTTGATCATAAGGAAATTTTGGACTATGCGCTAGAAAGATTGAGGAACAAACTAAATTACACAACGGTCGGCTTTCAACTTTTACCGGAGAAATTCACCTTAACCGAGCTTCAAAAAGTTTATGAAATTATCCTGAATAAAAAACTGGATAAGCGAAATTTCAGGAAGAAGATTCTGTCTATGGGAATTCTGAAAGAATGTGAGGGGGAGACAAAAATCTATCGAGGTTATCATCGACCTGCACAACTTTATTCTTTTGCTCTGGACCGATTTATTAAGTTACAAGATAAAGGTATCTTATTTCCTTTTTAGACATTTGTCCGTTGTTCGTTGTCCGTTGTCATCTAACCCCAAAACAACCCATAACGAACAATTAACAATTAAAGACCATGTCCAAACAACGATTAGATCCCACTGTTTTTAAAGTTCCTATCGATAAAATCCGAGAGGGTTATTATTCTGACAAGTATTTTCTACGTGTTACGGAGATTCTTCGTAAGGAGAAGTATAATCCTTCGGTGACCTATCAATTCTTTGTTCGGGAGCACGCTGTGGTGGTTGGACTCGATGAGGCCATTGCGATCCTGAAATATTGCACCGGTTACTATACCGACCTGGAAAAGGCCGCGGACTTGTACGAAAAACTTCGAGCTGTTGAGCAACAACTTCATCGGGTCGTTGTAGAAGGGAATGAGGATGAGATTCTCAGATTAACGGCTTCTCGAACGAGAATTCGTCAAGAGCTCAATCGGTTGTGGGTTAACTGTTGGGATCAAATCAAAGTCCGCGCTCTCTACGATGGAGATATGGTCGAGCCTTGGGAACCTTTTCTGGTTATCCAGGGGCCGCAACAATACTTTGCCTATCTGGAGACCGTCTTGTTAGGTGTTATTGCAAGACCTACGGCTACAGCCACTGCTACTTATAAAGTGGTTAAAGCGGCTCGAGGCAAACCGATTCTCTTCTTCCCGGCCCGATTCGATCATTTCTGGGTCCAGGCTACCGACGGGTATGCCGCTATGAAAGCCGGAGCTTTTGGTGTAAGTACCGATGCCAATGCAAATTATTGGGGTACCAAGGGTTTGGGAACCATACCCCATGCCCTCATCGGTGCTTACCATGGATCAACCAGTGCCGCTGCACTGGCCTTCGACCGTCAGATCGATCCTTCTGTCAATCGTATTATCCTGGTCGACTGGGATAACGATTGCATTGGTACTACCCTGGAAGTGGTTAAGGCCTTCTATAAAGAGTACCATGGAGGTGGTATTGACCCGGGTAATCCGAGCCAATGGCATAAGGTGATTGGAGAAGGAAAGAATAAGATCTGGGGAGTTCGATTTGATACTTCCGGTTACTTACGTGATAAATCGGTCGTACCGCGAGATGAATCCAGCCTGGGAGTTTGCCCGGAACTGGTCCATACTGCCAGGCAGGTATTCGATCAAAACGGCTTAAACGAACTTAAGATTGTAGTCTCCGGTGGATTTGACCTGAATAAAATCGAACTCTTCGAAAAACTGGCTGTCCCTGTAGATGCCTATGCAGTGGGTTCCAGCCTCTTTAAAAACAAAATTGATGTGACGGCGGATGTGGTGGAAGTAGAAGGAACTCCTTGTGCAAAAGTAGGTCGGAAAAAAGGGAATTTTGACAGACTCTCTCCTGTGGAATAATTTTAAGGGAAGAGGATAGTTTACCATGACCCTCTTCCACCTGATTAACTGACCGGGAAAATCTTTTACCTGTGAGAGGGGGCCATCCCCCCCGTGGATTTCAGTTTCAGGAGTCCCTGTATTGGCTTTTTGAGGTCGTCTGTACCTTTATCCCAGGCAGATGAGTAAATTTTTACCTCCCCGGTCATTTCTGGCCTTTAGCCCCTATAAGCGGTTCATGTTCCGGGCAGTCGATTCTTAGCTCTGAGTTGGCCAGGGGTTTGTCGATGAGCCTGCAATGGTGGGGGGAATCGGTACCAGGATGGGCGTCTGGTTGAAAAAATCTACAAGTTATACACATCCTGGAGATGGTAATAATCCCCGCCCTTTGCAGGGATGCAATCAACTGCATCAGGAATTTAAGGACGATTTCCTGTTCCTTAGGGCAAAACTGGGCTACATTCTCCTTGATTACATTGGCCCAGGTGGAAAGCTTTAGGGCTAATTGTTTGCCCTGGGGAGTCAACCGCAAGGTAAAAATACGCTTATCGCCGGGGTAGGGTTCTCGATAAACAAGATTTTTCTCTTCCAGTGATTTAACCGCATCACTTACCGTAGCCTGGGTCAGGTCAAATTCCCTGGCAAGTTGACTGACCCGGCACAGGAAAACCCTTTCCTGCTGATGATAAAGTAAATAAACAAGGAACTGGATCTGAATAGGACTCAGGTCATGTTCTTTTGCCTGCTCCCAAAGCAAAATACGAAAGGCCTGAGAGAGCCGTTCCAGTGCAGCAACAATTTTACTGTCTGTTTCTCGATGCTGTGTAGATAGGTTAAATACGGATTCCATAACCAGAGCCCCTGAACCGGTGGAAAGGGGATCACTAAGCAAACCGGCTTCGAAGGGAGCCTGGGCTCCCTTCCAAATCTAAGAAACCTTACTTTCGGTAACTGCTAAATACAAAATCTGTTTTTGTCTGGGAAGCATGGCAGGAAAAACAATCCCCCTTTGGATCCTTAACCACCCGCTCTTGGGTATCATCTTTGAATGTCTCAAAACCCCACCCACCGGTTTCGGTAAAGCTTTTGGTGTTCTTTTCCATCACACCGAGAACTTTCCGGGGGCCTTCCACAATAGCATTATTTTCAACTTTGGCTTCTAGGAGATCAAAAACTAAAATCGCTCCATCGGGATAGGATTTGCCCGATGTCATGGCCTCCAGGGCTTTCTCATTGGCATAGATATGATGGATTCCACCAAAAGCTTCAAAAAGCGGATGACCCTGCTGAATCACCATGGATTTCACATGGGTCCAATTTCGGTAATCCTTGGGATAATTAACTTTCTGCTGATTGCTTTCACCTGATAACGCAATGACCCCTAAAGAAAGACTTATGAGGAAACCCCCTATTCCTAAGAATATAATCGATTTTTTCATGGTTTTAACCTCCTCGACTTATAGATTATCTGATGGTATCTCTCATCCTGGCAGATAAATTGTTAATTACTTAGGATTCCTAAGTATTAAGAAATACCTGACCTGGTTTCCTGTCAAGGGGAATTTTAAATCCTTTTATACTTTGTAAAGCCAATTCCGGTCTCCGTAGCACCGGGCAGGCTTAGCTGGGAGTACAACCGTCTACCTCACCCCCTTCGCTCTCCATACGTGCCAGGAGATAAAAAGGCTAGCACCGGCGGGGCCACCTGGGGCTAACTTTCTCATCCTGGCGTGTCTGCCTCGCTCTCCCTCTCCTGAAGCTTCAGAAGGGGAAAGGTTTTAAGGGCAGGTTTTTTAAACCTGATTCCTCCGACTCCCCTTTCCTGGGAGGGAAGGGGAAAGTAAGGACCCAGGCCATCCCCACCTTCCCCCCTCCTCGATGCGAGAAGGGGGTTAGGTTTAGAGAAAACCCACCTCTGAAGGGAGGAAGGGGAGGGGCAGGCATGAGGGGGTGAAATCACGGTGGCTATTCAGATTTAAGTAAACGTTGTAATGACTGTAACCGATTGAGTTTTGGCCAAATTTTCTTATTCCTCCTTATCCAAGGGACGAAAAAAGAGATTACGAGCGATTATAAGCAGCAGCATCATGGGGTCGTTTTCCGGTTTCGAGGAAAGGTTTCATCCGAACAAGATCTTCATCCATTCGACTCTTAGGATCAGACCCGAGTAAGGTAGCCAGGCTATGCCCCAGGGGAGTTGAAAGATACTTGCCCCATAAGGTTTAAAGTTCTGAAATAACAGGAATCTTAAGCCTTTTAGTTATTAAAAGAGCAAAGGGAGTGCCATTAATTCCATAAAAGGTCTTTTTGATTAACCGGAGGGTAGGAAACCGGAGATGATTTCCGGGGAAGATCCCTGAGGTGTGGGTGGCAGGGGGATAAGGTTAAAATTTGGGTCGGGCTTCAGAGTCAGAACTTGTGGGAGCAGAACAAATCACAGACCTACCCTGGGCGAAACCCTCTCCCGTCGACAGGCTCAAAGTAAGTTCCGGGCAAATCGAAGGAAGCGTCTCGCCTCAAGGGTTCAAGTCAGAGAAGCCTCAGTGATAAAACTCCCTCAACTGAGAAGGATCAAAACCTTCCCGCTTAATCACATGTAAAATCTGAGACTCCCGATCTATAATTTTCTGGGATGCGGTGATCACCTCCTTTGCGATTTCTTCGGGGATCATCACAACGCCGTTCATATCTCCATGGAGAAGGTCACCCGGTTTGATGGTAACGCCCGTAATTTCTACCGGGATGTTTATATCCACAATTTTTAAATCCCCATGGGAAACCACGACAGTGGAGGAGAAGAAATGAAAGCCGATTTTCTCTACCTGCTCCAAGTCTCGTACGGCTCCATCGGTTACAACCCCTACAGTACCTAATTTTTTCATGATGGTCGTCATGATCTCTCCCCAGTAAGCGGCCCAACCACGTTTTTTTGAGAGGTCTTTGAACACGGCTACAACCGGTTTTGGGGCAGCCTGCACCGCTTCAAAAACCTTAAAGAGCATGTCCCAGCTTCGGGTTTCCCCCGGTTGTCGGGTATCAAAGGTAACGGTCAGAGCATAACCGACCATGACCCCAAGTTTGGGGAACCTGCATTGAATTTCGGGGCCCAGGTATCCTTCGGTTCGTGGTCTTATGTTAAAGGTTTCAATGGCATTGGAAATTGTCGGACTATCAAATTTTTTCAGAGCCTCTAATTCAGATGGGGTTAAAAAAGCCTTCATAAAAACTCCTTTTCCATTGCAAGGTTATAATCTGATGGTGAGGGTGGTTTTACCTGAATACCTTCTTTTCTTAACGGTGTCAAATAAAATTAAAACCTTATTCTAATAAATTAACTCACCAGATCCGGCGGGTGTCCTGCCTGTATTCCCCGGAACCGATAATTTTATTGACAGAGTCCTTTTAACCTACTAACCTATCGAAGGAGTATCCGATTACCTCCTTAACGAGAAATTTAAAACGTAAAATGTAATACGTTAGAAGTAAGTTTTCGGCAGAGTTTTGCGGGTTTTATCCGCCGGGTACTTACGTATTACACCTTACGTTTTACTGCAGATATGCCTATTTACGAATATCGCTGTAATTCATGTGGAAGAAAAAGTACGTTTTTCATTCGAAATATCCACAATCCAGGTAAACTGGAGTGCCAAAAATGTGGAAGCGAAGACCTCAGACGTCTTTTCTCCAGGTTTGCTACCCTCAGATCCGAAGAAGCCCGATTGGAGGCCCTGGCCGATCCGAGTCGTTTAAGTGGATTAGATGAAAATGATCCTGCAAGCATTGCCCGTTGGATGAAGAAGATGGGGAAAGAAATGGGCGAAGAGGTGGGAGATGATTTTGATCAGATGGTTGAGGAGGCCGTTGAATCCGGGGAGTTAACTCCAGATCCCAGGGAAAGTGATGCGGAAGACTTATAAAATGGGATCGATCAGGAACTCCGGATGGTAAACGGTTAAGAACCTGAAGGTCGGCGTCTTTCTTAGTAAATATTCAGGGATATCTTCATTTATTTAGTTGACAAATATTTTAAAGTAGGGTAATTACAAGCAACCGTGCCAACGAATAATCAAACCAGGCCGTAAAGGGGGGTTTAGCTGTATAACCCACATAATGAGTTATTTTTACTTCTAACCTCTGGAGTTGATCTTATGACAAGAAGCATCGTTGAGTTGCTTTCGAGTAAAGATATTGAAATAAGGAAAAAGGCTATTTTTGCTTTAGGTGAACTTAAAAATAAAAAAGCCGTAAAGGCGTTGGTCCAGGTTGCCATTCAAGAAACCCATTCAGAGGTTAAAATTTTGGCTTTGGAGGCTCTCATTAAAATTGGAGGCATGCAGGCACTGGAAGCGATGATTTTGTCTATAGAAGATATTCATCCTTTAGTTAGAGCAACCGCCGTCAAAGGAATAGGATTATTAGGAAGCTCCAAGGAAATTCCCCTTGTGACCTCAAAACTCAAGGATAAAGACAAAATGGTTCGTGCGGAGGCTGTAGAGGCCCTTCATCGGATTGGAGGGGAAAAAGTCAATCAAGTCTTAAACCCTCTCCTGGAAGATCCGGATAGTCGGGTGAGAGTTAATACCATTATTGCTTTACATCAAGTTGGAAGCCAGGAAGCCCTGGAAACCTTGAAAAATATGGTTCAGGATAACAAAGGGGACATGCGAGCAGGGGCGGCTTATGTAATCGGAAAGATTGCCTCCAATAACATGATCGATATCCTGGCCGATCTCCTCAACGATCGAGACCCACGGGTTCGTCAGAATGCCATTGAAGCCCTGCGAAATCTAGAGAGTGAACGAAAGCTGGAATTGGTGATGAGAACTTTAGGGGATGAAAATCCGGAGATTCAGGAAATTGCTGCCGAAATCTTTCAAGAATATCGCAACCTTCCTGTAGAGGAGATCTTTTCTTATTTTAAGAATTTAAACAAAATAGCCCAACGAAATCTCATTGAGATTGTAGGTAAATGGAAAAATCCCCAGGCACTTCCCTTCTTCAAGGAGATTTTTAGCCGGGAAGAGGAGGACTTTCTTCGCCTCAGTATTATCGAGGCGATGAGTGAGTTGGGTAACGATGAAGCCGTCGATGCTCTGGTGGATATACTCCGACAAAAGGGAGAACCGTTGCGGATGAACGTAGCAGAGGTTTTGAGAAAAATGGCCTCGCCTCGAGTAGTTGAAAAGCTCCTGGATCTACTTCGGGATAAGTCGGTGGATGGATTTGGGAGGATTCTGGCAGCCGAAATTCTGGAATACATAGGGGATATTTATATCTCTAAGGCTCCTGTGAAATTGTGGAAGGAACAGGCCGTTCAACTTGAAAATCAACCCCATCAGATCATCCCGCTTCTCAAAAAGGTTTTAAAAGCCGAATTAGAAATGCTCCTGCAGAATTTGATTACCGAGGAAACTCTGAAATCCTTAAAAGATCCGGAGATCACGGAACCGATTATTCAGTATCTTGAAGAGGAAAATGATCAAATTAAACAAAAGGTTTTTAAAACCTTCGAAACTTTAGACGATGGGGAACCTCTGGTAGAAATTATTAAAAAGTTGAAAAAAGCCGACCGGCAAGAACGCCTTGCTTTGTTGGATGCCATGGAAAGAATGGATCGGGAGCTGACAAAACTGATTCTTCCCTTTTTAAACTTACCGGATCCTTATATTATAAAAGCCAATATGGCCAGGTTGTTAAGGCAACAGGGTCAACAAATTGAAATTAGAAACCTGGAAAACCTCTCCCACAGCCCCGATGAGAGGATCAGTCAAAGTGCTGTGCTGGTTCTGTTTCGGGTAGCCAGTTGGAATCTACGAACCGGAAAGTGGCATGCGGCGTAACCGGCAATCCGGGGGACCTGGGGGTTTTGGGACGCGGAGTTATGAGACGCGGCGACACGGGGACTGGGAGACATTTCCCCGCGTCTTCCAGTCCCCGTGTCCCATAACCCCGCGTCCCTCTTATGTTCCTTCTGTCCAGGAAGAAAGGTACCTTTCCTGTTCCGGGGTCAGGTGATCGATCTCGACCCCCATGGAGTTTAATTTAAGTCGGGCAATTTCGCGATCGATGTCCTCGGGAATTTTATAAACCTGCTTTTTAAGCGATCCGGCATTTTTTACCAAATATTCTGCTGAAAGGGCCTGATTGGCAAAGCTCATGTCCATTACATCGGCAGGATGTCCTTCAGCCGCTGCCAGATTGACTAATCGCCCTTCTCCCAGTAAGAAAATCTTTTTTCCGTTCTTAAGTTTATATTCCTCTACAAAGTCACGAACCTTCCTCTTTCCTGTGGAGAGTTCTTCGAGTCCTTTAATGTCCAGCTCTACATTAAAGTGACCGGAGTTACAGATAATGGCTCCATTCTTCATTTGCTCGAAGTGCTCTTTTCGAATGACCTTCACATCTCCGGTTAGGGTGATAAAAATATCTCCTACCTTGGCGGCTTCAGCAATGGGCATAACCTGGTAACCATCCATCACAGCTTCCAAGGCCTTAATGGGATCTACCTCTGTGATAATGACCTTGGCTCCTAAGCCATGAGCCCTCAGAGCTACTCCACGTCCACACCAGCCATATCCACAAACCACGACATTTTTACCGGCCAAAAGGACATTTGTAGCTCGAATGATGCCGTCCATGGTACTTTGTCCTGTCCCGTAACGATTATCAAAGAGGTGCTTGGTCTGAGCATCGTTGACTGCGATAATCGGATAGGCCAGGACGCCATCTCGGGCCATGCTAGTTAACCGAATAACTCCGGTGGTCGTTTCCTCTGTACCTCCGATAATATTAGAAACTAAATCTTTTCGTTGAGAATGAATGGTAGATACCAGATCGGCTCCATCATCCAGGGTCATATGGGGTTTGTGATCCAGTGCTTTATGAATATGACGGTAATAGGTTTGATTATCTTCACCTTTGATGGCAAAGACGGGAATTTCTTCATGCTTTACCAAAGAAGCTGCCACATCATCCTGCGTGCTCAGGGGATTGGATGCACAGGCAACCACATGAGCTCCCCCGGCCTTAAGGGTTATTAATAAATTGGCCGTTTCGGTGGTAATATGAAGGCACGCGGAAAGATTTAGTCCCTTAAGGGGTTGTTCCTTTGCGAAGCGCTCCCGGATGAGCCTTAAAACCGGCATACTTTGCTCTGCCCATTCAATTCTCAATTTGCCTTTCTCTGCAAGATTAATATCCTTGATGTCAAATTCCATGTGTCTAGTGTCTGTAATTTGTCCTCTGGGGTAAGGTGATAAGGGGATACGAGGCCTCTATACCACTCCCTGATTTCATCATTCCACGGCTCTACTCCTTTTCCCCTCACGACCTTACAACAGATCAACCTTTAAAGACCGGCGGCTGCTCTGAGGTCCTCTACACGATTGGTTTTTTCCCAGGTAAATTCCGGCTCATTTCGGCCAAAGTGTCCATAAGCAGCGGTCTTTTTATAAATAGGTCTTCGAAGATCAAGATAGTTAATAATTCCTTTAGGAGTTAAATCAAAAATTTCCCGGACGATACGTTTAAGCTCACTATTGGGTAGAATACCTGTACCTTGGGTATCTATCATAATAGAAACCGGATCTGCAATGCCAATGGCATAGGCAATCTGGATTTCGCATTTCTTAGCAAGACCGGCAGCCACAATATTTTTTGCAATATGCCGGGCCATATAAGAAGCCGAACGATCTACTTTAGAAGGATCTTTTCCGGAAAAAGCGCCTCCACCGTGGCTCCCTACGCCACCATAGGTATCGACAATAATTTTTCTACCGGTAAGGCCGGTATCTCCGTGGGGTCCTCCTACCACAAAGCGACCTGTGGGATTGATATGGTATTTGATGTTATAAGGATTGAACAGCTCTTTGGGAAGAACGGGTTCTACGACTTTTTCGATAATGTCTTCCCGGAGGGTCTTGATATCCACATCCGGACTATGCTGAGCAGAAATAACTACGGTATCAACCCTTACAGGTTTCCCATCTATATATTCAATGGTTACCTGGGATTTACCATCCGGACGGATATAGGGCAGGATATCTTTCTTACGAACCTCAGCCAATCTCATGGTCAGCTTATGAGCTATCATAATGGGTGTGGGCATCAGTTCTTCGGTTTCGTCGGTGGCATATCCAAACATTAAACCCTGATCCCCGGCTCCTCCAGGATCTACCCCCATGGCAATATCCGGAGATTGCTCATCAATGGCCGTAACTACCGCGCAAGTCTCATAATCAAATCCATATTTGGCCCGTGTATATCCCACATCTTTAATGGTATTTCGAACGATTTTAGGGATGTCCACATAACATTTGGTGGTAATTTCTCCTGCCACAAAGGCAATTCCTGTGGTTACAATCGTCTCACAAGCTACCCGACCCATAGGATCTTCGGCCAGAATCGCATCAAGTACGGCGTCTGAAATTTGATCGGCTATTTTATCTGGATGTCCTTCAGTTACTGACTCCGACGTAAAAAGATAGTCTTTACGTTCCATTCTTTTTGGCTCTCAGTTCCTTAAACTTCTGCAAACAAGACTATCCTGCAAAGTTTAAGGATTCTTTCTCCTTCGCTTAAGTTTAAGAGTTGGGACCTATAACACAGGATAAGTTAATTGTAAGAACTTATATAATTCTCCGGTTCTTGTCAAGGCTTTTACCCATATTTTTTCAAGAAGCCGGTAAAAACCCTGTTGGATAAGGACAATTCCCTTGACAAGATTCCGGTTGTTTGATAAAGTATAATACCATGTACTTCAATCCAGAGATAGAGTGTGCTGAACGAGAGATTCTAATCCAGCATCAATTCACAAGGTTAAGAAGGCTTCTGAGGGAGATTTACCAAAAAAACCCTTTCTATACACGAAAGCTTCAAGAAGCCGGGATCGTCCCTGAGGATTTAAGCAGTCTGGAATCTCTCTCTCATCTTCCCTTTACCACTAAAAGTGAATTATCCCAGGATCAAGAAGACCATCCACCCTATGGAACCAACCTGACTTATCCTTTGAAGGAATATGTTCGCTACCATCAGACTTCTGGTACAACCGGAAAGCCGCTTCGAATCCTGGATACCCGGGAAAGTTGGGAGTGGTGGATTAAATGTTGGAATTACATTTATCGGGCTGCGGGGGTCGGGTGGGGCGATAGGGTTTTTTTCGGATTTTCCTTTGGACCTTTTATCGGTTTCTGGAGTGCCTTTGATGGAGCCCAATCCATAGGGTGTTTGGGAATTTCGGGGGGTGGACTGGATTCTCTGCAAAGGCTTAAACTGATGCTGGAAACCCAGGCAACCGTTTTAGTATGTACCCCGAGCTATGCCCTCCGATTAGCCAGTATTGCCGAGGAAAACGGAATCGATATTGCTAAATCTTCCATTCGGATTACCATTCATGCCGGTGAGCCGGGAGCCAGTATTCCGGCCACGAAAAAAAAGATTGAAATGGCCTGGGGAGCCAAGTGTTTCGATCATGCCGGGGCAACGGAAGTGGGAGCTTTCGGGTATGAATGCAGCGTTCAACCCGGCGGCATTCATCTCAATGAAGGAGAATTTATCGCCGAAGTCATCGATCCCAGTACCGGGAAAGCTCTCCCGGCAGGTAGAAAAGGAGAATTGGTCATAACCAATCTGGGCCGGTGGGGAACCCCGGTGATTCGTTATAGAACGGGAGATCTGGTGGAATTAAATGAAGATCCTTGTGAATGTGGTCGAAGATTTGCGCGCATGATGGGAGGGATTCTGGGCCGGGTGGATGATATGATTACCGTTCGGGGAGTGAATATTTTCCCCAGCGCCATTGAGAATATTATCCGTCAGTTCCATCAAGTTGAGGAGTTCAGTGCAGAAATTTACCGGGAAAAAGAGATGGAAGAACTTCATCTGAAGTTAGAAATTAAAGGAAGTGAGGAAGAAAAAAAGCAAATTCAGGAAAAAGTTTTTCAAACCCTGCGTGCCCAATTGAATTTGAGAACGCACATTACACTGGCCGAACCGGGTAGCCTCCCCCGGTTTGAAATGAAAGCCAGACGATTTAAAATTATAAACTAACATGGAACAAAATCCCCTAGATCCTAAATCTAACTCAACCGAACCTTCCCCGTCAAATACCGGGATGCAAAAGGATTCGGATCTCCTGATTGACCCTCTCTCCTATGAAGAAACCAGAGAATATGTCTGGAGATTTCTTCTGACAGAGAAAATCACCGAAAAGAATCTTCAACAGAAAGAACGGGAACTGGAGCAATGGAAGCAGCGGGTTTCCTTAGCTCAGCACGTTCAAGACCTGACCCTCATGCAGGAGGCTCAAAAACAGGTTGATTTCCTGGAACAGGAAGTCGAAAAGTTAAAATCTGAATATACACAACTTCGAGATAAAAACGCTATTTTGAAAGAGAAGCTCAAACTGAAGGCCCAACAACATGCGCCTTCCATAGACGCTCCTCGCTTGCTGGCCGAGTTAGAAATGCTGGTGAATTCCCAGGAACACCCACTCGATAAGAAATTCGAAGATTTGGCGGTGGGAGATGAGCTGGAGAAGTTGAAATCCCGACTGAAAAAATCTTAGTTTACCTTTCCCTTCCAGGGAGGCTCAATCGGCACTTTTTACATCTAACATATCTCGTAATCCGTCCCCCAGAAAATTAAACCCTAGAACGACTATCATAATAGCCAACCCCGGAAAAGTCGTCAAATGGGGGGCAACTAAAAGAAATTGCCTTCCTTCGTTGAGCATAGATCCCCAGCTTGGGGTTGGAGGTTGTGCTCCCAATCCCAGAAAACTGAGTCCTGCCTCTGCCAGAATGGCCCCTGCCATACCAAAAGTAGCCTGAACCATAACGGGGGCTAATAAGTTGGGTAGGATATGATGGAGAATAATCCTTGAGGCGCTGGCTCCTAAGGCTTTTGCGGCTGCAACATACTCATATTCACGTAAAAATAGAACCTGGCCTCGCACGATCCTGGCATAACTGACCCATCCCATTAAGCATAAAGCCAGAGTGACATGACTCAAACTGGGGCCCAGGATGGCGATAATAGAAATGGCCAGTAAAATGCCCGGGAAGGCCTGTAAAATATCAATTATCCTCATGAAGAGCTGATCGACTAAACCTCCGTAATATCCGGCTATAGAACCAATGAAGAGTCCAAGGGTTAAGGAAACACCCACGGTAGCCATACCAACTCCCAAAGATATTCTGGACCCGTAGATGATCCGGCTTAAAATATCCCGCCCCAGACGATCCTGACCAAAGGGGTGTTCAGGACTTGGAGGATTCAAACCTTCTTCCATCTTTTGATCGGTAGGATCATAGGGGGCCAGGAAAGGGGCAAAGATGGCCGTGAAAATCAACAGGGAGATGATCAGTAAACCTATGCGAGCCAATCTATTTTTCATATCTAATTCGAGGATCCACCAGGGAGTAGATCAGGTCTGTAATCAGGTTTACCAGGACATAAGACAAAGCAATAACCAGTATGCATCCCTGTACCAGAGGATAATCCCGCTTATTGATGGCTTCAATAGTTAACCGTCCGATTCCTGGCCAGGCAAAGATCGTTTCCGTGATCACAGCCCCGGAGAGCAATGTACCGAATTGAAGACCTATCAGGGTAATTACCGGGATCAGAGCATTTCGGAGAGCATGCTTAAAAATAACCACACTCTCCCGAAGTCCCTTGGCCCGAGCGGTTCGAATATAGTCCTCATGGATCACCTCCAGAACACTGGAACGGGTCATACGGGTCAGGATTGCGGCCATGGCCATACCCAGGGTTATGGCCGGCAGGATGAGATGATCCCATCCCCCTCTTCCGGATACGGGTAACCATCCCAGGTTAATGGAAAATAAAATAATGAACAGGGGACCCAACCAGAAATTAGGCATGGAAACCCCTAACAAAGCCAGAAACATAGAACCGTTATCTAACCAGGAATACTGTCGCGTGGCTGCCATAACCCCTACCGGGATCGCAATTATCACTGCAATACCTAAGGCCGCAAAGGTCAATTCCAGGGTAGCCGGATACCGGGTAAGAATACTCTGTAAAACCGGTTTGTGGGTATGCAGGGATCTTCCCAGGTTACCCTGGGCAAGTCTCCAGAGAAATTGGGTATACTGCTGAAGGATAGGCTTGTTAAGTCCCAGCTCTTCCCGCAGAGCAGCTTTATCGGCAGGCTCTGCACTTTCCCCTAACATCAATTCCACAGGATCCCCAGGAATAAGATGGATAAAAAAGAAGACAAGGGTAGACACTCCCAGAATGACAGGAATAACCCATAACAAACGTCGAATAATATATGGTATCATGGTACCGTATGATAGCGTCCCCCGGCCTTTCTGTCAAGCTTTCAGTGGAGAGTTTAAGAGGGATTTCTTATTGATCTGGTTTTGACTTTTAAGGTGAAAAGGAGCTCACATCGATATGGGAATACCATTTCCAGGATCGCTAAAAAGCGATAAGGAATTTTAATTGACAACCCGGCAGGGGTCTTGTATCATGTGTAATTACCAATTCTAAGAGAGATAGGGGATAGAAATTTGTGTTGAGGATTCTGGATTCAAGGTCTGAAGTCACAAACCAGGACAGGAGAAGCTTTGGGCTTTGAACATCAGATGTGGAGCTTCATTCATGCGAATTCTCGTCATGGGTACAGGAGGGGTAGGGGGGTATTTTGGTGGACTTTTAGCAAAGGCCGGGGAGGAGGTTTATTTCGTTGCCCGGGGCGAACATCTCCGGGCGTTGAAGGAACGGGGATTAACGGTTAAGAGTGTAGTCGGAGATTTTTCTCTTAAAGTAAAAGCCATCGCTCAACCTCAGGAAGCGGGACTCGTGGATGTGATCCTGTTTTGTGTAAAGACCTATGATACCGAAAATGCCGCCAGGCAGATTTTATCCAACCTCGGTAACCAGACGGTGGTCTTAACTTTGCAAAATGGGGTTGACAACGGAGAGAAAATTGGGAAAATCGTAGGGGAAGAGAAGGTGATGGTTGGAGCCGTCTATATTGAATCCCATATCAGTGCTCCGGGAGTTATTTCTCAAACAGCGGGACCCCGGAAGATTGTTTTTGGAGAACTTCAGGGACCTATAACAGACCGGGCACGGCGTCTTTTTAACCTGTTTCAGAAAGCCGGAATTAATTGTGAGCTTTCTGAAAATATGAAGAAAGCCCTGTGGAGTAAATTTGTGTTTATTTGTGCTGCCAGTGGCTTAACAGGGTTGACGCGTACTCCGATGCGGGAAGCCATAGAGTTCCCACAAACACGGGAGATCTTCCTGGCAGCCCTGAAAGAATCCATAGCAGTGGCGGAAGGTTTAGGCCTCTTTCTGGATCCGGATCTCATCGATAGAATTTTAGCCATTGCTACAACTTTCACTAAAGAGAGTAAGGCTTCCCTGCTTCGGGATCTGGAAAATGAAAAGCGGATAGAGATAGAAGCTTTAAACGGAACCGTCGTCCGATTGGGAAAAGAGCTATCTATCCCAACTCCGGTCAACCAGGTTATTTACGCCTGTCTAAAACTTGTAGATGAAAAGCATCGAGCGAAATTAAATTCCTAAAAATCTTTAACCCCTTTATAAGAAAAGGCATCTATATCATTAAAGACGGAAATTTCATTTTTGTTTTCACGGGGTAGGCGACCATGGCAAAAGTAATGATTGTAGACGATAGCGGTACCGTCCGACGTTATCTCAGTCAGATGATAGAGCTGGCAAACCATTCAGCTACAGCGGTAGAGTCAGGGGAAAAAGCGATTGCTTTACTGGAAGAGTTTGCCGCAAAAGATCCGGCTCTTTTGCCGGATCTTATTTTCATGGATGTCCTGATGGCTCCCGGCATGAGTGGGATTGAAGCTACCCAGAAAATCAAGGCACACCCAAACCCAACCATTGCCGAAATACCCATTGTTATTTTAACAGGTATTGGAGAACAAGATATCGCCAGTGAAGCTTTGGATGCCGGGGCTCTGGATTATATGGTCAAACCTTCCAATACTGAAGCCCTGTCATCTTTTTTAGATAATTTGCGTAAAAAGCTGGAGAGGTTGCTTAATCTAAGTACCAGGAGTTTGAAGAAGGGAGCCGGACTTATCGCCGATCTTACCAACGAGAATCTGCCTTCATTGCTTCAGATGCTTCATCTGGAAGGTGCTTCAGGTTACGTGACCCTTACAAACCCCCGGAATCGCCAGAGTGCCTCGATGCATATCCGATACGGTAACATCGAGCATCTGGTCCTGGTCGATAACTCCAAAGGGGTGAAAAAACGGCTTGAAGGAGAAGAGGCCTTCCATACCCTTATTAACTGGCCGGAAGGAACCTTCTCCTTTGGAAGGGCCAATCCGGAGAGAATGCCCAAGGGAAAACCTCTTAATTTGGTTGCCCTTTTAGCAGCCGCAGATGTCAGAGAAGTCGGGGAGAAAAAGCTCCTGAGTGAATCTGCTCAGGCTTCCGGTCCCCTGGAATCTTACAAGGAATTTAAGGCCAACCTGGAAAGAGAACTTTTAGAGTTAATAAAAAGTTCAACGGCGACCCAACTCTTTTATGTTCGGGTGAAAACTAAAACCTTTGTTCTGCTCAAAGTGATGAAAACCCCAGGTAAATTCGGCCTCTTTAAAGATGAAAAAGAATTCTTAACCTTTGTCCAGAAACGTTCTGCCGATTTCATGAACGGAAAATTTCTGGAAATCTCCTTCTTCTTTGAGAAAGGTTATGTGAACATGCGTCGAATTGGAAGGGGAGACTTTATTGTCCTCTTAGATCCTTATCAGGATAAGCCTAAGGAGGGGCGACTCATTACGGCTCAGGCCGCTACCATCATCCGAAAGGCTGCCCTGGAAAGGAGAAGTAAACGATCGGCAGCTACTTCTTACTGAAAGAGCATCCCGATGGGTCGCTGTCCCTCCAAAATTTCCACATACCGCTCCCCCAGATCATACACAGAAAGGGGCTGAATGTTAACCGAATAAGCCTGGGAAAGTTGCTTAGCTTCTTCCAGGGCTTCCTGACTGAAGCCAGGTTTTCCGATAATCACGATAGAAAGAGGAACAAACCTGGCGGCTTTGGATAAAACCTCTGCAACCTGGTTCAGCGGAATTTCCTTCTCCTGGGGTGGAAGAACCCGTAGGAAGATTACCGCCTTATCATCCCGCAGGGTATAATCCGTACTGGAGTCTGACTCACCCACTTTTTTAAGGATGGACGGAACCTCAAGGTGTTGAAGTAAACGACCGATAGATTCTGCCAGATCGGTTAAGGTCTCAGCCTGATACACACTTAGCAGGAAGGAGGTCTCCAGACCCAGCTTTTCCAATCTGAGTTTTTGATTCTCCATTCCCTGGAACCCTTTAGAGGCCGGCTTCTTTTGAAGGATCTCTTTGATTTTCACAGCCAGTTCCCTGGGAATAATACGCTGGAGGATCTCAACATCGGCTTTAGCCACCGCTTCCGGGGAAGTATAACCCCATTGGGACAGTCGATGTAAATTTTCACGGGTCAGACCGGGAATCCTGAGCTCTGCCAGGGCCACTTCCTCCTCATGAATTCCATAAAGTACCCGTCGGGAAAGTATTTTGAGGTTTTTGACAAATTCAACATCATAATGCTTTGCCGTTACAACTTCGGCCAGGGTCTCCAGCATCCAACTGCTATTCTCGGCCAGAGTTCGAATCACGCCACTGTAAGCTTTGTCCTGATAATCTCGATTGTATTTGAGCTCGATTTCCCGAAGATCGGTCCCCTGGATCCAGTCCCACAGAATGAGGGACATCTTGAGACGTTTGATGGTTTCGTAGCGATCACCAAACAGTTCCTCGGATCTTTGCAAAAGATTTTCCCAATGGGGAAGATTCAGATCCTGGAGGTCCCGGATATATTCTCCGGAATCCAGAGTACTCAGGGGGAGCCGAAAATGAAGTTCTTCGATCTCCCGGTTGTGGGTAGCCAGGAAAAGCAATTCCCAGGGATGATAATCCGAGGGATGGATCTCGGGAAGTAACTGGAGAAGATTTAAAAACGAAAAGATGGAGACGCCTTGAAGGGCACATATTCTCCCGAGTTCTGTTGGTTTCCACTCATCGGCCACGGTTTCTTTGATCAACCCATTTTCTGCACAGATTTTTAAAGCCCTCTCCACTTTATTGACTAAAGATAACCGCCCTGCTGTCCTTCCTTCGCTCGGGCTCCAATACAGATAACCTGCATAGGAACGGGTAAAGAAATCTATCAATTCTTCTCGGGAGCTGCAACGTTCCGAAGCAATCAGCAAAAGCGTTTCTTGCAGTAAAGGACTGTTATAGAGATGGGAATTCATTTTAGGGAACTCGCCATCGATATAGTTACGCCAGAAGATACTGAACTGAGCTGCCGTATCGGCAAAAATAATCGATCGACCCTTATCCTGTTTACCAAACCGCCCGGCCCGACCGCTCATACTCTTGTACTCTGCCGGAGAGAGGGGAATTTCCTGGAAAGTTTTAGCATCCGGGTCCGGTTTCTCCATATCGTTGATGATCACGGTCTTTACCGGAAGGTTGATTCCCATGGCCAGTGTGGTGGTGGCACAGACGACCCGAATTTTGCTATCCTCTGCCTTAAAATACTCCTCGATGACCCTTCGCTCCTCACTTCCTAAATCTGCATTATGGAAGGCCACCCCATGCTTTAAGGCCGACATCAAAATCTCTTTAGAAACCGAGTTCTCCACGTTTTGGAGAGCCTCAATAGCCTCCTCGGCGGGGGGTAAATTCAAGTCAATGGCCAGCCGGAAAGCCGTCTCTCGGGTCAATCCCTTCCACTTTCTGAAGATCAAAACCTGTTCCCCTTGCCGAACAAAATAAGAAACAAAATGGGCTAACCGACGGTATTGATACTCCTTTCTCCCCTCCACGGATTTCAAGTTGATCCTGGGATCAGGCGTAAATTCCGGAAATTTCTCAATCCCCATCTGGCCCGACAGGAACTCCCGGTATTTAAAGGTTCCATCCCGGGTCAGAATTCCTTCCTGAAGTTCAACAGGCCGTTGCACCGAATTCAAAACTGTCATCCCTAACCACTGGTCTAATCGATTTAAATCTCCTATAACCGCAGAAAGCCCAATTAACTGAATCTTCTGAGAAACCTTTTCCCGGGAAGATAAAATCTGAGTCAACAGCATTTCCAGATTAGCCCCCCGGGTATCATCGGTGGTCATCTGAATTTCATCGACAATCACCAGACCACAATTGTTGATAAGCGCTTGATTCCGCGTAAGCAGTCGGTTCATCTTTTCAAAAACAATCACCGCCAGTTGAAAATCCCCTCGAAGGATCGCAGCATCGAACTCTGAACGGTCTCCCGTAGAAAGAACAACTTTGATCCCAAACCCGGCATACTTATTACAGAAATCTGCGTATTTTTCCTCGGCCAAAGCCTTTAAAGGAACCAGATAAATAACTTTTCTTCTCCGGAAAATATTATAAAGAGCAGCTATTTCCCCCAAAAACGTTTTACCCGACGAGGTCGGGGCAGAAACCAAAAGATCTCTTCCTTCCAGGATTTTATAGTCTTTGATGGCCTGTTCCTGAACCGGAAGGAGAAGGTCACTTTCCTGTTTAACCCAGATTCGGATAATCTCCGGGTCTATACCGAACTTTTGAAGCTCCTGAACTTTCATAAATCCCTTTCATTTTAAATTTTGCTTTAAACCAATCGCCTATGTGATTAAGTTACCTTAATTTGAAGGGATCGTCAATGAATTTTCCAGAAAATTTCGCATAAAATTCGCCTTTTAAACCCAAGACCGGGGAATCAGCAAAAAAGTGGATTTTCTCCTTGACGCCGGTTTGCAAAATGGGATAGGCTATCTGCGAATCCCATTTTTCAGGGCTTTTTAGGGCGGCTCCCCATGATCTGTTTCAATAAAATATCCCGAAATACCCTCGAGGTTCTCATCCTTGTCACCGCTTTCCTGCTGGTTAACGTACTTAGCCAGATTTTTCAAAAGCCGATTTCCCTTAACAACGGGAGAGGTTGGGATGGGATCGTTTATTATTCCGTTGCCGAGCAGTTCCTGAAAGGACAACAGCCCCGGGCGGGTGCCCCCTTTGGGTATCGCATCGGAACCCCTCTGCTGGTATCCCTGTTTTTCAAAGATGATCTCCTCCTGGGTTTTAAAACGATAAATCTTCTGGCCAATGGGGCGGCGGTCTTTTTATTGCTTTTCTGGTTACGATTAAATCTGTTTGCCTGGGAAGTTCGAGTGATTCTTGTCCTTCTTTTTATTATCCAGTGGCATGGGCCGGTCCGGTTTGTTTACTTCTACCCGGTTTATGTAGACCCCTGGATCTTCGTGTTTTTACTTGCCGGACTCATAGGTATTCATAAAGTTATCCGGAAACCCGGGTGGCTGACCCTGGGTTTTTTGGGATTTATTTCCCTGGTGGGTGTTCTATTTCGGGAAGCTATGATGGTTGTTCCCATCGCTTTGCTCTTTGCCACCAATCCTGTCCGATATAAAAGAAGGCTATTCTCCGAATGGGCCAACTTACAGGTTTCCGACCTGATTGAAAGTCCTCCTGCGGGATTCCTGATTCCGGTCATTTTTGCCATCTCAGGTTTCTGGGGGGTTCGGCAGGTTGTAATCCAAATCAACGACTATTCTTTTCTGGAGACGGCACTTTATTGGGCCTATGAGAAACCTCTCCTGGCTTACTTGCATGCATGGTTTATTACTTTTGGACCGCTTATTTTCATTACCCTTTATAACTGGCGACGGAGCCTTTCTTATCTCATGGCCCATCAATTTCTGCTCGTTTATCTGATCGGTTTTGCGGTTTTAGCCTGGATAGGTGGGAGTGACACAGAAAGAATCTTATACTGGGCGCTGCCGGTGGTTTATCTCCTCAGCGGAAAATCCATTGAAGATCATCGGGCCTTACTCACCTCACCCGGATTGGTGGCCGTTCTGGTGGGAAGCCAGCTTATTTCCCAAAGAGTTTTCTGGACCCTGCCCGATTTGCCTAATCCCTTCCCCTCCTCACTTCCCCTCCTTACGGTACCGGGTAATCAGTTTCCTTATATGGATCTGTGGTCCTATCATGGGGAGCGGATGGTTGAGTTTGTCTCATTGCTTCAATATCTGTTCTTGGGGGTTTTGTTGCTGGGATGGTTGAATTATCGGGCAAATACCATAAAAGCCAGCAGGGTATGACCCCTTGGATTCCTCGGGGAGAAAACCCAGGGATCCACCCGATGGGAAGGTATATCTGTTGGGTTAAAATAAGAATTGTTCAGGACAAGGCAAGGTCGTCCTCGATGACCAGTTTCAGATCTATCCCCTCTACCTCCAGCTTTATCCGGGCTTTGAGTTTTTCATTACCTGTGAGCTTACCCGATTGAACAGCTTCCCGGACCGCTTTCTCGATTTCCCGTTGTGAGGTGACTCCGACCTTTTTAAGGAATTTTCGAACTTCCATATTGAAAACTTCTTCGTTCACTTTAACCTCCTGTTCGGTGATCAGAACTAAGCTAAGGGATTTTGTCCCCGGTTTTACTTTTAACTAACTATACCGACCCTTTCCATCCCGGTCAACAAAAAACGCTCTTTCTCTTTTATTCTTGACATTCATCTGGAAAAGAACCATTAATATTAATTGACTGGCATCTAATCCCGGAAAGAAGGGAGGTTCTTATGCGACATGGGTTAGAGTATTATCTGGTGGGTCAATCTCCTGCTCTGCTGAAATTTAAAGGTGAACTTAAGACGGTGGCTCCCACGATGTGGCCTTTACTTCTCTGGGGAGAGCCTGGAAGTGGGATGACTTTTTATGCAAAAACCATCCATACAGCTACCCAGACTGGTAAATTTATTCCCATTACCTGCTTTTCCCTGGAACCCGAAGCGGTTAAACGTCAATTTTTAGGTTTTGAGGACACCCCAGGATGGCTGGAGGAAGCCCATGAAGGAACTATTTTCTTGAAACGGGCTACCGAATGTTCCCTGGTTGTCCAGGAAATCCTGGAACGGATTATTGCAACCGGAAATGTAGATGGGTTAATAGATTTCTTCCGGGTGAACAGTACCGATACCCTCCAGAGCAAGGTTCGATTTATGGCTTCTGTGGTGGGAGATTTAGATAAGGCCCTGACCGATAAGATTTTACATCCAGGTCTTTTTGAAATCTTTAAGAATCGAGGAAAGGTCTTGTATGTTCCCTCTTTGCGGGAGCGTCGAGAAGACATTCCAGAAATCGTGGCCCTTCTCATGGAAGAACTCAACACTAAATATCATAAGAAGATACGGAAGATCAGCCCGGAAGCTATGGAACTTCTCCAGAGCTACTCCTGGCCCGGAAACATGGCCGAGTTGAAGAGAACTCTGGATGCACTATTCGCGCAACCGGATATGGAGGGAGGGGTCATCACGGCCGAGCATATCTCTCCCTATCTTTCTGTTTCGGAGGATCATAACCAGGAGTGCTTGATTAAACTGAAAGCAGAACAGTTTAAGGGACGACTTAAATCTCGAAGCTTCATCCTGCAAAGAGATTCGGATCAATATACCCTCCCTGTAGAAGACATTACGGAAATTATCCGGGTGGACGATGAAGATTTTCTAACTCCAAGACTCAAATATTTTACCTTCAAGTTGAAAGACGGAAGTCAGGTCAACGGAAAAATTCTGGATGAATTTATAGAAGTCGAAACCTCGTTCACCAACTCATTTCGGTTTAAACCCGCTGAATTACACCATCTGCTCATTACCTGATGACCCGACTTTATATCCCCTGAGTTTTTCATACAACCGAACATGGTCAATTACAATCGCCGCTTGATCGGCAAAACTGGAAAACAGGCGGATTTCATCTTCCGAGAATTTCCTTGGAATTCCTACCGTATAAATATCTAAAACGCCCATCGTTTTCTCTTTTAGCTTCAAGGGGGCTCCCAGGTAAGATTTTAACTGATGCTTCTTGGCGACCTCCGGAAAGTTATATCGAGGGTCTGCAGTTACCTCCCATACCTCTAAGGTTTTTCCATGGGCTGCAACCCACCCGGAAAGACCTTCTCCGATCTTTATTTTGAACCCATTTTTTTCTTCCACAAATCCCATGCTTTCCACATATTCCAATTCTTGGTGAGGGTTTGCCAGGAGAATCGCTGCATGGTTCACCGACATTAACCGGCTACAAAGTCGTAGAATCTCGTTTAAAACCTCCTTCAAGTTTAAAGAGGAAGTAATCAGCCTGCTGACTTCAATAAGGGTGGTAAGTTCCCTGACCCGCTTTTTTTCTAATAACCTCGCCGCCTTTTCCCTGGTATGTAAAATCGTTAATTCTTCCAAACGGTGTTTGTATTCTACTCGAGACCTTCGAAAAGAAATCGCTTTTTCTAAAACCCGTTGAAGATGCCCGATATCCTCAAGGGGCTTGGTCAGGCAATCAAAGGCCCCCCCTGCTCGCATCATATCCAGGGCATTCTCCAGAGTCATATAGCCGGTTAAAAATACCACAACGGCATCGGGATCCAAAGCTTTGGCTTTACGTAAAACCTCTAACCCATCGATTCGCGGCATTTTTAAATCCACCAGAATGACATCAAAAGTCTCCGTTTCCAGGAATTTAATGGCCTGTTCTCCACCGGCTGCCGTGGTAAGGGTATAACCAAAGGTTGTAAGAAGATCTGTGAGAAACTCCAGAATTCCAGGCTCATCATCTACTACTAAGATCTTAGAAGATTTTGCCTTAACTTTTTTAGAAGTCCCCATGCTTTTCTGTTTTTGAAAGTTAGAAAGTTAAGAGTGAAAATAGGTAACTCTTACCGTCCATCTTGGATTTTCACACATTAACTAGGATCGTGCAACTTATATACCAGTGATTAGGCTCTGGCCAGAGTCAAAACGAGAATTTCCCTGACTCCTGCCTTTTTTAATATTCGACTCGATTCGTTTACCGTTGAACCTGTGGTAAAAACGTCGTCTACTAGAACCACCTTTTTTCCTTCTAAGTCTTTGGCCCTCTGAACTTCGAAAGCGCCCCGTACATTCCCGATCCGTTCCTTACCGGTAAGCTCCACCTGAGGTCGGGTTTCTTTGATGCGATATAAGTGACGGGTATCCAAGGGGATTCGATAGTGCTGGCCGAGGAACCTGCCCAGGATCTCCGATTGATTAAATCCTCGCCACCGTTTACGGCTTTTATGAAGGGGAACCGGGATTATCACATCAAAGGCATTTAGATTCAAATCCGGGGGTAAATGTTGAACCATAAGCTTTGCTAGATGCTTTCCGAGACCTGGTTTTCCTCTCCCAACTCGGGTTGGTTCATATTTAAATTGATGAATAGCCTCCTGTAAAACCCCCTGATACTTTCCTACCGCTCGGGCTTTATCAAAATGATAAAGACCTTTCCGGCAGTTTTCACAGGTAAAACCGGGAGCCGTTTCGGAGACGTTCTGAGATGGAAAGGGTCTACCACAACAACAGCAAACTGAGTCCTGTATTAATTCTACTTTCCTCCAGCAATTTTTGCAAAAATTTAAGATCCGTTCTTCTCCCAAAAAATTTTTACAAAAAATACATTCCGCCGGAAAAAGAAAATCTGAGAGGGCTTCTAAAATTTTTTGGAAATTTTGCATGATGACCCCTCTCCTTGGACGGTAAAGGGTTGTTCTTTACCTACCGGTTAACCCTCTTGACAAAATAGGGTAGGGGGGTACCTTATATCTTATCAAGGGATTCTGAAATGTGGTTTTTTAGAATAAACAGATCGTCCGCCAGACCCATTACGGGTTTAGATATTAAAAAATCACCGATTCGAGGTTTTGATTTTTAATTAATTTTATCAAGGAATCAAAAAACTATGCAAGTAAAAAGCTCACCTAAATCCATCCTGGATCGTCTCAAACGAATTGAGGGGCAGATTCGTGGGATTCAAAAGATGATAGAGGAGGATCGTTACTGTATCGAAATACTGACGCAATTAACTTCTGTGGTTGCAGCCTTAAAAGGAGTTGAAGACGTGATCATGGAAAAGCATCTGGAAACGTGTGTAGCCGAAGCGATGCAATTCGGGTCGGAACGCGAAAAACAAGAAAAAATAAACGAGATCATGGATATTTTATCAAAGTTCAGGAGATACTAATCGGATTGTGTTAAATGGCCTAAAACCTTTGAGCGATCAGGATCCAAAGCTAACGGAGATGGGAAGAGAAGGGTTCAAAATTCTTAAATTTTTGCCACCGGATTTCCGGGGTCTCCTTAAAATCGACTTAAGGGTTTCATGGCATTTAACAGGATTAGCAGGAAGGTATGGTAACTAAAAAAATAGATTTATCCATTGAGGGAATGAGTTGTGCATCTTGTGTAAATCGAATAGAGAAGGGGTTGGCTCAGGTTCCGGGAGTTACACGGGTAAACGTCAATCTGGCTACCGAACGGGCCACCATAGAATATGATCCAGACTCGGTACCGACCGGATCCGGCTTTGTTTCTACCTTAATCAATACCGTTACCGACCTGGGTTATACGGTTAAAACCGAGAAGATTATCATTCCCATCCAGGGAATGACGTGTGCTTCCTGCGTAGCTCGAATTGAAAAAGCCCTCCAAAGGGTAGAAGGGGTCATTCAGGCTAATGTTAATCTGGCCTCGGAAAAGGCCACGGTGGAATATCTCCCTTCCCAGGTTACTCCTGGCGACCTTAAGCAGGCCATCCGGGAAGTGGGTTACGAGGTTCCAGAAGGAAGTCCCGGTGAGGTCTCCCAGATAAAATTTTTACAGGAGGAAGGGAAGGGTAAAGATGTTTTAGAAGAAGATCAGGTTGAGAAGGAAAGGGCTCTTACCCGCCTCAAGACCCGATTTATCTTCAGTCTCGCGCTGGCCGTTTTGGTGATGGTTGGAAGTATGTATCAACATATTCCGGGTCTGAGGGAAATTCCCATGCAAACCCTCTATTTTATCCTCTTTGTTCTGACGACTCCTGTCCAGTTCTGGGGGGGCTGGCCATTTTATCGGGGAGCCTATGCCGCCCTGAAGCACAAAACGGCAGATATGAACGTGCTGGTTGCCGTGGGAACTTCCGCTGCTTATTTCTACAGCTTATTTCCTACCTTCTTTCCTTCGGTTTTTATTCGGGCTCATCTGGATTTAGAGATTTACTATGATACGGCTGCCATGATTATTGCCTTAATCCTGCTAGGGAGATTTTTGGAAGCCAAAGCCCGGGGGCGAACTTCCGAAGCTATCAGGAAACTCGTGGGGTTACAGGCAAAGACAGCCCGGGTGATTCGAAATGGCCTAGAGTTGGACATTCCCGTGGAAGAAGTCCGGGTTGGAGATGTGATTGTGGTTCGACCTGGGGAGAAAATTCCGGTGGATGGTAAAGTTATCGAAGGCCGTTCGGTGGTGGATGAGTCCATGTTAACCGGAGAAAGTATCCCGGTTCTCAAGGGGGTGGGGGATGAGGTGATTGGGGCAACCCTAAATAAGACGGGAACCTTTAAATTTCAGGCTACCAAAGTGGGGAAGGATACGGTTCTGGCTCAGATTATCCGGTTGGTAGAAGAGGCCCAGGGTTCAAAAGCTCCTGTTCAATACCTGGCAGATCGGGTCGCCGCGGTCTTTGTCCCCCTAGTTATCGGAATAGCCTTCTTAACCTTTTTTGTATGGTATTTTACCGGGCATTCCCTGACCCTCTCCATGCTCAACTTTGTGGCAGTTCTAATCATTGCCTGCCCTTGCTCTTTGGGATTGGCGACTCCAACTGCGATTATGGTCGGTATCGGAAAGGGGGCCGAACACGGGGTTCTCATCAAGGGGGGAGAAAGTTTAGAAATGGTCTATAAAATCGATACCCTGATCTTCGATAAAACGGGAACGTTAACCCAGGGAAAACCGATGGTAACAGATATTATCACAACAGGAACCTTTTCTGAATATGAATTACTTCGACTGGCTGCCTCTGCCGAAAAGAGTTCTGAGCATCCCCTGGGAGAAGCCCTGGTGAATAAAGCAAAAGATTTAGGTTTACATCTCTCCGAGGCCGAAGAGTTCGAAGCCATCCCCGGACAGGGTATCCGGGCAAAAGTAGAGGGAAAAACCCTTCTTTTGGGGAATCCAAGATTAATGACCCAGGCAGGGGTTGAGGTTACCACCCTTTTTCCAGAAGCCGGGAAGGAAATATCCCGATACCGTGCCATCGAAAAGATCTCCATCGAAATTACCAGCTTAGTCCAGGAAGCGGAAAAACTTTCCGATCAGGGTAAAACTCCTGTTTTCGTGGCGATAGATGGAAAGTCGGCCGGACTCATAGCCGTTGCCGATACGCTGAAACCTTCAGCCCCTGAGGTAGTTCGAGAGCTCCAAAACCTGGGACTGGAAGTTATCCTGATGACAGGAGATGATCACCGAACTGCAGAAGCCATCGCTCATCAATTGGGGATTAAGCGGGTTCTGGCCGAAGTACTCCCTCAAGATAAAACCCTGGAGATTAAAAAACTTCAAAACCAGGGGAAGCGGGTGGCCATGGTCGGTGATGGAATTAATGACGCACCGGCTCTGGCTCAAGCAGATGTGGGAATTGCCATCGGTACAGGAACAGATATCGCTATGGAAGCCTCAGATATTACCCTGATTCGGGATGATCTCAAAGGCGTACTTGTGGCTATCCGACTGAGCAAAAAAACCATGCAAATCATTAAACAGAACCTCTTCTGGGCCTTCTTCTACAATGTAATCGGAATTCCCATTGCCGCTGGGGTTTTGTACCCATTTTTCGGAATCTTACTCAAGCCTATCTTTGCTGCTGCGGCTATGGCCTTTAGTTCGGTTTCGGTTGTAAGTAATTCTCTGAGACTCAGGAAAATCAAATTGGAATAAATGAATGGGTCGTAACAACCTTAGTCCTGCTTTGTTGGAGGAAATGGTCAGGGTCGTACGATCCCCCCGAAACTATGAAGAGCTCTTTCTCCCCTTCCCAGGCAACCCTCCTTCTCCTGATTCTCTTCACCTATCTGATCGGTCTCTTTTTCGCCGGAGGGTCAACCGAAACTCCTTTAACCTCCGGTTCTGCCCCCTCTACCTCGGAATCCCCATTTCTTCCTGAAACTCCCCTGGATTTAAATACGGCCGATTTCTACGACCTGCAACTCCTTCCTTTTATCGGCCCAGGTTACGCTACCAGAATTCTGGAATATCGGGAGCGACAGGGCGGATTCAAAAATATCCACGAACTGAAAAACATTCCGGGTATCAACGAATATAAATTCGAGAAACTAAGGGTCTACCTGGTTGCCCCATGAAACGCCCCATTTATCCTCTTCTGATCTGTTATGCCCTGGGGCTGGTTGCAGCCCATTATTTCCCCTTTCCCCGACTCTTTCTTTATATTCCCTGGGTCCTTCTGCTGCTGGCTCTTATTTCGGGTGGGTTTCTTTATATCCGAAGATACCGGCCTGCCACGGTCACTCTGTTGCTGGCGTTCATGGTTTTGGGAATTTCTCGATATGCCCTTTCTCAGAAACTCCCGGCCAATCACCTGATTCACCTGATTCAAAATCATCAACTAGTCACCCTGGAGGGCCGACTGTATCAACCCCGGGAGAGGTTTCCGGACCGGGACCGCCTTTATTTGGAGACTGAAATCCTGGAAGAAGGGGTGTCCCGACAGGCTGTAACGGGTAAGATCCGAATTACCGTCCATAAAGTGCCCACTCTTCACGATATTCCCGATTTTCAATATGGGGATCGCCTGAGGGTTCGCATCCGACTCCATATTCCTGTGAATTATCAAAACCCTGGGGCCTTTGCCTACAAAGCCTATCTTGCCCGCCAGGGGATTTATTTAACGGGTTCCCTGAGTCACTACTCCCCCTATCTGCTTCGACGGTTAGAAACCGGAAGCGGATTTTCTCTATTACGCAGGATATTCCATGTTCGGGAGCAGATGATGAATTTTCTGAACCCTTCCTCTGACATAGGATCTGAAACCCGTTTTCCTGAGGGGGTTGAAGACCCCCTTGAACAGGAAGCCGGAGAAGAGGATCAAGATCCCCTTGAAAAAAAATCCCCATCGGAAGATGAACGGGGCATTCTCCAGGCTATGATTCTGGGGAGTAAAACTTCTCTAACTCCGGAACTCCAGGAAAATTTCAGATTGTCCGGACTCTATCATTTGTTGGTGGTCTCCGGGGGAAATATCGGAATTCTTGCAGGGTTCTTATTTATAGTATTTAAATTATTCAGAATCCTTTCCCGACCCCTTCTCCTTGGAGTGATAGGGGCGGTTTTTGTATATGCCTTCCTGGCTGGGTTCGAACCTCCCATGATTCGCGCTTCTCTGATGACTTCCATTTTCCTTCTGGCCACCTTGTTTGATCGAAACGCAGATCCTTTTTATAGTCTGGCCGTCTCCGCCCTGCTTCTTTTACTTATAGATCCTGTCAGCTTATTCGAGGCAAGCTTCCAATTAACCATGGTGGCTACCACGGCGATTTTGTATGCCTATCGGCTGATATCCCTAAAAAAAGAAAACCTAGGGGGAAAAGTCCGGGTATTCTTTGTAGGAATTCTCCTTTCAACCGCCTTTGCAGAGTTGAGTACCGCCCCTTTGATTATTTACTACTTTAATCACCTCTACCCCTATGGACTTTTAGCCAATATCCCGGCTTTACCCCTCTCCGGGGTGATTCTTCCCCTGGGAATTCTGGCCTGCGGAATGAATTTCTTTGTACCTGCCCTGGCCCAGTTCTTCCTCCAGTTGGACTTAATTTTAGTCAGAGGATTTATGGATCTTTCTAACTTCATCGCACATCTTCCTTATTCGGAAATTCCCGTCTCCACAAGATTCTTAATCCCTCTCCTGTTAAGTTATCTTCTTGTGTTTGGGATTTTCAAGGGATTTAAACGACCTGCCGGTCAAAGGATGATCTTTGCATTGGGAACAGTCCTGCTCATCTTTTCTATCTACACCCTTATCCTTTGGATCATTCCAACCCCCCTTCGAGTTACCTTCCTGGATGTGGGACAGGGGGATAGTACCGTTCTGGAGCTTCCAAAAGGTTCTACGATCCTTGTGGATGGGGGGGGTTCTTCCTATGGGAGTCGGTTCGATGTGGGTCGAAGTATCCTGGCTCCTTACCTGTGGCATCAAGGGATCTCCCGGGTAGATGTTCTGGTTATCTCCCACGCCCATGCCGATCACTTCCAGGGTTTTCGATATCTCATAGAAAAATTTGACATAGGAGCCCTGTGGATCTCGCCCTGGGAATCTCGAAATCCCTTGTATAAAGAATTACTCCGGACTGCAATGACGAAGGGAATCCCCCTTCTTAAGGTTCAACAGGGTCATCGGCAGAAGTTTGGTGAGGTAGACGTCCAGATCCTCCATCCTTCTCCAACTTATCTCCAGGGGACTGTCCATACGTCCGATCACTTGACCAATAACCATTCCCTGGTCTTGAGGGTAACGTATGGAAAGATATGTTTTCTGTTTCCGGGAGACATCCAACAAGAAGCCGAGGAATTTCTCCTTCAGAGTGGGAACCTGGAACCCTGTACCATCCTGAAGGCTCCGCACCATGGTAGTGCCACCTCCAGCAGTCAGGAATTTTTAGAAGCCCTTCAACCTTCTATAGCGGTCATATCTTCAGGAAAGTATAGCCGTTTTGAGAGTTTCTCCCCCTTGATTCTGGAAAGATACCGGAAAGCAGGGATTAAAGTATATCGAACCGATGCAGATGGCGCCGTACAGATCCAGACCCATGGCGTAGGGGTTAAGGTGAAAACGTTTGGACAGGGATAAAGAGTAAGATTATATTTTGCAGTAAAATATCTCATTAACAGTCAGTTTTTATAAATTCCAGTCAGAAATTCATATTTCAACAGGAGGAAGTTATATGTCGTTTAATCAAACGTTGTTCAGGTTCAAATTCAAAACTCTATGCGCCGGTATTTTAGTTTTGGGGATCGGTACTTTTTCATCTTGTAAGGGGATAGACTTTCTGGACCTATCTTTCCAGGCTGGTATTAAGGATATCCAGGAAGACAGGGAAACTTTGGAAGGTTCTGTCAAAACCCTTTTTGTTATCGGTACAAAGGATCAAAGTGATCGGGAATTTGCTCCACCTGGTTCTAACCTCTACTTCCATGTTGGGAAAGATCCGGTTTCCAGGTTTCCTAAGGAATTAAATATTCTACGGTATTCCATGGAATATCTCTATTTTGATTTGAGCAGGGCCGAAGCGGATAAGGGACTGACCCTGACCCTGGAGCCTGTTTGGAGCAATGGTTCAGGGGTTCTCTACGTAGGGGTAGAGATATGGGTAGGTCATAAATGGTTAGAAGTAGGTCGTACTCCCTGCAGCATGCACGATGCTGGGTATATTTACCTTCATCCGGCTTTTCTCAAGGTTGGTGAGAACCTTATCCGGCTGGTTGCCTACTCTGGGACGGGGGGAACCACCGCGGTAACCTGGGATCAGATTAAATTCCAGACCCAGGCGCAAAAACCTACCTGGGCGTTTGGGATCAAGGACGGAAGTGAGAAGGAGTTCAAGCAAAAGGACTATGATCTGGTGATCAATGTAGACCTGGCAGGTGATGGAGATTTCCCCAAGGAAATTAACAACACCTGGTACCCGGATCAATACCTTCTCTTTTTATTGACTGGGGAAGAAAGCCAGAGACCCCATCAATTGAATTTAAGTGTGGCCTGGAGTGATGGGCAGGGCACTTTGGATGTGGGTTTAGAGCGTTGGGAGGGATCCCGATGGGACCGGATCGGCACGGTAGCCTTGAGCCGTAGTCAGCCGGGGGTTATAGAAGTTCCTGCAGATGTCTTGAAGGAAGGTCTCAACAAATGGCGTTTACATGCCGGGTCGGGATCCAGCGGTACTACAACGGTCACCTGGGACCGGATTGCCCTGATGGAGCGTACAGATCAGCCGGAGGTGGTCAAAAACTTGTTGAGGGAAATCATGGACACGACCCTCAATTATTTCCTCAGCCCCCGGGTCATCCATCAAAGCGGTTTACCTGTGAGTGCCTGGAAGGTTACCGACCGGGCCCGATTCGGTTATACCAATCCTGTGGAGTGGGGGTATACTTTGCAGGCCTGGATCGTGGCCTCTGAAATCGGAAAGATCTCAGAGGCAGAGGCCGTGACAAAGATCGACAGGAGTATGGATACTCTGCTGACACTGCAAAGGGACCCCCATCAGTTCAAGTATGGGCTGTTTTACCCCTACTACACGCTGGTAAAGCCCTTACCGGATGGGAGTGATGTGGAGTTTCCCTACCGTGACAAATATGAAGAACTGCCAGTGGGGGATTGTGCTCTCTTTTGGAGCAGCCTTAACGTGGTTCACGGATGGTTGCTGGAGAAAGGCTATATGGCCATTGTCGATAAAGTTGCCAGGCTGAAGAAGGCCCTCAATTTCCGGGTTGCTTATACCCAGGAGAGCGGGCGTCATTATCTTTCCATGTTGGTTAACGCAAAGACCGGCAGGCTGAGTCCCCATCGATGGATTATCTGGGCCGATGAAGGGGGCATTGTAGGAATCGTCGCTTATCTTTCCGGGAGTCTGAGCTGGTCGGAGTTTACAAAGGTTCTCGATACCCAGATGCGTCCGGCTGCAACCTGGAAGGACATTACAACCCAGGAGAGTACCTGGTTTAATGCGGCCTTTACCTGGGCTGAACGGATCATGGCTGGCTTTCCCATGTTTGGAGATCCCAGGGAACGCCAGTATGGTCTGTACTCCTTTTTACCGGCGGCCCGCTCCCATCTGGCTTATGCCCGCTTTCTCAATCTGGATCAAGTCGGTTTTTCAGATCCCATGTCCCAAACCCACCAGGGGGATATTCTGGGCCGCCGATACACTCCACCGAACATTCCCAATACTGTTGAAACGAATCCCCCCCACCACATTGCCCCCCATGGGTTGTTTGTATGGATGGGAGCTCTGGATGTTTTGGAGGATAGCCTGGTACAGGCTTATTTTGAGAAAATCTTGCTCCTTAAAAACGACTCTCAAGGCTACTGGCACCCCAACTTCAGTCAAGATCCCTACGGATTCGAAGTGGTTGCAAGTCCCTATCTGAATGACTCGAATTACAAAGGTGCAGATGATGGACGCTACATCTTTGAAACGTTGAGCCAGGCCTATACGGTTTTACCTATCTACGAGGGACTCCAAAGGCTTAAGTGTGGCCGGACATTCCTCCACTTTACTTATCAGGTACCGGGCTACAGGGAAGCTGTTGAGCGTATCCTTCGTTATGCCTATCCAGAGCCCTTAGAACCCATCAACCATGAAATTAGCCGGAAGAACTTACCGTTATCGAACTTAAGTCGGGTGGGATTTGAAGATACCTTTGGTCCTCAACCCTGGTAGTACCTTTGATGGGTCTTCCAGTTAAGTAGGTTACCGGAATACCCAAGATAAAACTGCAGAGAAAGGGTATCACGACCGTAACCCATACGGGAGAATAAATAGAACCCAGGATAAGGCCTGCGATTCCAAGTAGGGTCGTAGGCCACAACTTTCGAGCAACGATAGAGAAGAGAATAGGTTGATCGTCCTTTTTTTTCATGGGAACCCAGGACATCCCTTTTTTCCCTTTAAGAAGCCATTCAAAAACTACTAGGGAATCAAAAAAGATACTATTCAGACAGATGAGTAAGGAGATCGTTAATTCAAGGAAGACCATTCCCATCTCCTTGATATTTTTACATTTGATAAATCGATGACCGGTAATAATGAAGAGGGTCATAAACAGATGGGAACCCATCTCCAAATCCATATAGTTAGCTCCCAGCAAGGCATATCTTTGGACTGTAAAGAGGGTGTCCCATAACTTCGAGTCCAGGAAGAATCCGGCTATAATCCAGAGAAGGAAAATCGGCTGAGAAAGATAAATATAGATGGGATAAAGGGCCATGAATCTGGTACCTGTGGAAATTTTCTTTCGTAGAATAATTCCAAGGCTCTCCAACGTACCCATAATCCATCTTCGATTCCTCTTCAAACACTCCACATAATTGCTTGGAAACTTCCCGAAGGTCTTGACATCTCCACAAAATACTACCCGGTATTTTTTTTCTTCTAAGAGTACCGTGTCCCAGATGTCATGACTCAAGACCCAATCGGGGACCCCAATTTCGCTAAACTCTCTACATCTTATAAGGCAACCGCTCCCATAGGAGACACCTCTTCGAAATACCTTCTGGCTGGCCCTTGCATAAATCCTCTGACAGATATCCTGACCATATCCTAAAAACTTCGCAAAATAAGTTGTGGCTCCCTGGATGTTTATCTGAGATTGAAAGACTACCACATCTCTATTTTCGGGATGCTCGGCTTTTTGGACAAGCCGGAGCAGGGAGTCTGAAGAAAGCCTGGAGTCTGCATCACAGACCAGAAAGTATTTATACTCTGGATACGCCGCTAACCACTCTTGAATGCATATATGTTTTCTCCTCAGGGGATTCTTTCGGGTCTGGAAATATCTGACCCGGTTCTCACCAAAATACTTCCTCAGGGTAGAAATGACCCTTTTTTCACCGTCTATGTATTCTTCCAAGTCCGAATTACTGAGCAGCCACAAGTCTACCTGCTCTCGAAAATTATCTCGAAAGGAACCATACATACTGTTCAGTAAAACCTCTTCCTCCTCATTTCGGACAACATACACAATCGCCGTAGGGGGAAGGATCCAGAGATCCTTTTCCTTTAGACGATCTTCTTTCAGGAGAAAAGATACCAGGGAGCTTATGAACATATAGCCCACATTGAAGGTTAAAATCACAAAGCCTGACATCCAAAAAACGGCCAGGAAGAGGTTACTGGATGAGAAGTTAATCATGCCATACATCCAAAATGAGCTAAAAAAAGTAAACAAAAAAATAGAAGTTAAAAATATAAAGGTTCTTCCAGATGATTTCATAGCCACAGGGTCTCCGTTTTAAATTTAAGATAATATTAGATATATTATTATCTTAATAGATATAAAAATACACTGACTGATAGGATCGGTAGTTTTTACTTGAGAGCAAAGGGTAGACTACCTCCAGGGTTACAGCCATAGGGGGAGAGGAATTAACCGATGATGGTAAAGATTTGATCAGGTAAAAAAAGGCGCTTATGACAATGTCTGGCTACCGCGCCGAGAACTTTAAAATTTGTTTTTTAAATCCCAGTAACAGGGAATAAATTTATTAAACCGATTAAAATATTAAAATATAGTTATAATTTCTTATAATTTCTTTTTTATGTGTAATTAAGTAGATAATTTTGTAACTATAAAAAAATTAAGATAAGTCATCTTAATGTCAAGGGAGTTTTTAATTTTTAAGTTAATTTATTAGTAATTATTTATATATAAACTAAAAAATCATTATAATACCTATAAAATTAAGTCTTCAGGGAGTTATCCCGGCTTAGGAAGGGTCAAAGATGTTAAACAATGGAAAGTTTTCCTTTGGAAATCCCCTCCCCTCAAGCTCTTCCGCAGCTCCCTTACATTTTCATTGACACCCACCCCCGAAGGGGTAAAAAATGGTATAATCTATTCAGTTGATAGGCTTGTGTGGTTCAAAGGGAGAGGACATTCCGTAAACTTGCCCATAGAACCTCCTGCAGAATACAAGCTCTTCCTTGTAGTACCTGCCTGCCGTTGAGACACCTATTTATCCATCGGACTCAGATCAGATCAAGAAAAGGCTGACGATCGAATCGAAGCCGTTAAGAAGGAGGTTGCGGGGCAATTTAGAGTGCTCAAGAGAGCCCGTACCGAAAGCGGTTGAAAAGATAGTGAAGATAGAGAAAGCAGAGAAAGTGGAACAGCCCGTCCTTGCTCCGGTTGGGGCGAAAATAGCGGATGAGGAAATAGCTCAAACTAATAGAGCCATACAGGAAAAGCTAGATATGACGAAGCAAAGAGTTCGGAGGGATTATAAAGGGCTCCTGCCATCAGATTTCTGCAGATCCATATGGGCAGGACATTGAGGGTAACTTCGAACCACACAGGCTTTAAAGCTTACTTAAAAGGAGGTATCAGATGGCAACTTATATTATTCTGAGCCGGCTTTCCCCTGAAGCCTTTGCAGATCCTAAGGATCTTAAGCAATTAGCCGATACCGTGGCTGCAAAAATTAAGAGTGAGTGCCCTGGTGTGGTCTGGAAGGATAGTTTTGCAACCCTGGGGCGCTTCGATGTAGTTGATATTGTTGAATCGGATGACCCCCGGCAAGTTGAAAAAGCAGCCATGATTATTCGGGCCTATGGACATTCGACCACCGAGACACTAAGCGCGACACCGTGGAAAGAATTTCTTGCAATGCTTTAGTCCGCAAGGCGTCACTTTTTTTCAAAAAAGGAAGCTTACAAGGTAATACCAGTTCCGATTGAACAGGCCGTAGGGCCTTTCCGAGGAGTGACCGGCCGGTCACTCCTCTTTATTTTGAATACGACATGCTTTACTAGACTCAATTTAAATAAACGAAATTTAGTAATTTTATTCCTAATTTAGAGAAAAAAGTTTCGTTGACTGGTCATGAGAATTTCCCAAGATGAATCAAACGGAAAATAGTAAAATAGATGGCTTTTTTCCTTAAGAGGTCTGACACTTTAAACCACTTTACATTGGAAGTATGAAGGGGTTCAAAAAGAGGTGGACCCTGCACCCCTATTCTCGTCACATATGAGCAAATCGCCTTGGATGACGGGTGAAGGGAGTAGGGATGTTTCGGTTGATGCAGGACGTGGTCAACAGGTTGGCTCTTATATTCTTCGTCATAGCAGGAAAGCTTTCCATCTTTCGCTATGCCGAAAACGACGTGCACGTAGACAGCTTACGTCCAATTTTGGCTGGGGCGGGAGGATTCGAACCTCCGAATGCAGGAACCAAAATCCTGTGTCTTACCGCTTGACGACGCCCCAATAAGAATGAGAATGGAAAAACGGGGTTACGCAGTTGGATAGTTTATAACTGCTTACTATTCTCAAGTTACCGCTCTACCGTGTGGGTCAGATATACAAACCACGTACTTTCTGTTATCTGGGAACGGGCCAGCTCCGCTTCTCCTTGATTGTTGAAGATTCCAAATACAGAAGATCCACTACCGGATAAGGACACCCACCTGGCCCCAATCTGCTCAAGAAGTTTTTTAGCTTCCCCTACAACCGGATACTCGCGGATAACTAGGTCTTCAAAGGCGTTTATCCACTTACCTTCCCATACTCGGGAAAACCACCTGTTCCTCTCATCTTCCGGCAAAATCACGTTACTATTTGTAGAACAATTTGTCAACTCCAAATTTAAATTTTTATAAGCCCACGAGGTCGAAATCTCCACATCTGGAGTGATCACGATAAGCCAGGTCTTGGGAAAAGAGGGAAGTTGTTGAATTTTTTCTCCCCGACCCGTAGCCAGCGCCGTTCCTCCAGAGATAAAAAATGGAACGTCGGAACCGATTTCTGCTCCCAAATTTTGCATCTCCTCCCGAGTAAGTCCCAGGCCCCAAAGTTGATTTAATCCTTTAATAACACAGGCGGCATTACTACTTCCACCCCCTAACCCTCCGCCTATGGGAATCTTTTTATCCAGGTAAATCTTAACCCCCCCCGAAAACCTTGTTTTTTCCTTGATGAGTCGGGCGGCTTTAAAAGCCAGATTCTGCTCATTGAGGGGAAGACGAGGGTGATTGCACTGGAGTTGTATTCCCTCTTCGATCCGGCTCAGGTAGAGAAGATCATGAAGTTCAATTTCTTGAAGGATCGTCCGAACTTCATGATAGCCGTCGGACCTCTTTCCCAAAACCTGGAGACCTAAATTAATTTTAGCCGGAGATTTAAGGACAAGCTCTTTCATGTTGCTGAGTAAATTAAGGATAATTTCCAACTCTGTCAACCCAAGAACTCTTATTTTTGAATTGACCTTTTAAAAGGGTAGAGTTATTTAATAAACAATCGGTCAGGTAAATTTTTGTGTTTTTATAAGGGGTTATGCTTGAGCTGCAAAGCTGCCGGGAAAGTCAAAGGCACAGGGGTTTTTTACCTTTGTCTTTTGATTTTTAAATCTTACTGCCTGCGCGCTTTGGTAGCTATAAAGCCAGGGAAGATTATGGCAACCGCACGGGACATAATGACGAAAAACGTTGTTACCATTGATGGAAATGCTACGGTGGCAGATGCTGTTGAGTTAATGAAAGCGAAAAAGATTAGAAGCTTGATTGTCGAGCGACGAAATGAGCAGGATGGGTATGGTATCATTACCTATAAAGATGTGGCCTATAAGGTTGTTGCTAAGGGATTAGATGCCTATCATGTCAAAGTCCATGAAGTCATGACAAAACCGGTTATCGTCGTGACACCTAATCTTAATATCAAGTATGTGGCCAGGCTCTTTGCAAATACGGGAATAACCCGGGCTCCGGTTATTGAAGGGGATAAAATGATCGGGTTTATAACCATCTCAGATATTCTCTTTGACCTACGTCTGGTCAACCAGGCCCTCTAAACCTTATGTCGGTTTATAAGAGTATCCGGATTTACGGGGAGATGATTAAATTTTCCCATACGGTTTTTGCTCTTCCCTTTGCCTTGAGTGGCGTTGTTCTGGCTTCTCGAGAACACTTGCCTACCTTTGAGCAGATATTCTGGATTCTGATGGCTATGGTGGGGGCTCGAAGTGCTGCCATGGGATTTAACCGTTTGGTTGATCATTCCCTCGATGCCTTAAATCCCAGAACGCAAAATCGCGCTCTACCTCGAGGTCTTGTATCTAAAAAGGAAGTCAGCCTGTTTATTGTCTTCTTCTCTTTGCTCTTCATCTTTTCGGCTTATCAGCTCAATCGCCTCTGCTTTCTGCTCTCCCCGGTGGTTCTGTTCCTGATGTTCTTTTATTCTTATACCAAACGATTTACCTGGACCAGTCATTTCTTCCTGGGAACTGCTATAGGTATCGCCCCTTCTGCAGCCTGGCTGGCCCTGACAGGTAGCCTCGATAGGGTTCCTCTTTTATTAACCCTGGCCGTTTTAACCTGGATCGCAGGATTTGACATCTTATATGCCTGCCAGGACTATGAGTTTGATATCACGCACAGACTCCATTCGATTCCCCAACGGTTCGGAATCCCTAACGCTTTGCTCCTGGCCCGGGCCCTCCATGGGGTTACGTTCCTCTGCTTTTTTGCCATAGGTCTTCTATCCCATCGGCACCTTATTTATGGCGTAGGTCTCTCCGTAATAGCCGGATTACTCATCTATGAACATCGGTTGATCAAACCGGAGGATCTTTCAAAGATCGACCTGGCTTTCTTTAAAGTCAATGGAGTGATTAGTATCCTGTTTTTTCTTATTACCTTAACCGATGTGGCGATTTACGGGTAATTCGGTTTTTATCTTCAACGTCCTTGATCCCTGGCCGGAGGACTAATCGGTCTGGAGAATTTGGTGAAACTCTTTATCTATAAACAGGCGTAAAAATTACCTAAGAATTTGTGAAATATCCTGGATTTTCCTTGACTTTCAGTGTATTTTACGCTTTGTTTATTTTCTTATATGGAAAGTCAATCTGTGGAAAATAAGAAGTTTAAATTATCCTTTGTTATTCCGGTTTATAACGAGGAAAAAACTCTGCTGGAATTATATGAACGAATCAAAAAGGTCATTGAAGAACTGAGAGTCCGCTATCAAATCCTATTTGTGGATGACGGAAGTCAAGATAGGTCTGTTCAGATTCTCCAGAGTTTGTGTGAGAAAGATGCCGGAATCCAGGTCATCCTCTTCTCCAGGAATTTCGGGCATCAAACGGCTGTTACCGCAGGTCTTCATTATGCCACCGGAGATGCCGTAGTGGTGATGGATTCAGATCTTCAGGATCCACCCGAAATCATTCTCCAGTTCGTTCAAAAGTGGCAAGAAGGTTATCAGGTTGTTTATGGAATCAGAAAAAAGAGAAAAGAGCATATTTTTCTCAGAATCATGTATGCACTCTTTTATAGAATGCTAAAAACGGTTTCAACCATAGAAATTCCCCTGGACGCCGGAGATTTCTGCCTGATGGATAAAAAAATTGTTAAGCTCCTTAATTCCATTCCGGAGAGAAATCGGTTCGTTCGTGGAATACGAAGTTGGGTGGGTTTTAACCAGATCGGAATCCCTTACGAACGGGACAAAAGATTCGGGGGAGAGTCTAAGTACTCGTTGGGCAAATTGATGAAATTGGCCCTGGATGGTTTTGTCTCTTTTTCCTATGCACCCCTCCGCTTTGCCTCTTATACCGGGTTTTCGGTTTCTGCCTTTAGTCTGATCTATGGTCTGGGAACTTTCTTTCAGAAAATTTTTACCAATACCACCGTTCCCGGCTATACCACAACCATTATCATGATTTGTTTCCTCGGAGGTGTCCAACTTATTACCATTGGCATCATCGGCGAATACCTGGGACGTATTTATGATGAGGTTAAGAATCGCCCTTTATATATCGTGCGGGGTATTTTAGGATCTCCCCAAGGGCAAGACTCTGAAATGAAATCTGATGGGTAAAAACCGGGGTTTGGTAGATCAAACGTCTCGTTTGATAAGGTCGAACGTCCTCGTTTGATATCTTGGGTGTTACTTCAATGCGATGGGTGAGCAAAAAATACGTATCATCTTCCTGCGGGATTCTTCTTCTGCTTCTTTTTCTTATTTCGCTTCGGATTATCCACTTAACCGCAGACCCCCCGGCCAATTTAGATTGGAGCGGTGGGGTTTTCTTTGATGAAGGGATGCTGGCCCATGGAGCCCGAAATAAAATTCTCTTTGGTCAGTGGGATCTCGATGAATGGAATGATTTTTATATCAGCCCTATCCTGGCCTACATTAAATGGCTGGTTTTCTATATGGCGGGTGTTGGAATAGCCCAGGTACGTCTGGTTCCTTTGTTTTTCAGTAGCCTGAGTCTTATCTTCTTTTATCTGACCTTTAAGGAAAGTTTCGAGCGAAAAGTAGCTTCCCTGGCTTTATTTCTCCTGGGCTTTAACTATCTCTTCCTTATGTTCAACCGTCCCGGGCTTACAGAGACCTCCGTGGTTTTTTTTATGATTCTGTCGGCGTATTTCTGGCAGAGAGGCTGGAACAAGGGGAGATGGGAAGAGATCGAAGCACACAATCCGTCTCTACAACCAGACTCAACGAGCGTACCCCCGGATTTTCGTAGCTCTGTATCTCAGAATACAGCCTCTTTGATCTATTTCTTCCTCTCCGGGGTCAGTTGCTTTACCGCCTATATTTTCAAGAATCTCCCCTATCTTCTACCTGTCCCCCTCCTGGCAACGCTTCTGTCTTTTCATATTCTTCCGCAACCCCCCGTCTCCAGGTCTTCGTATTCCCGTATGCCTCTGCCTTCTTATCTTCGTATCCTTACCTCTCTTCTGCTGGGAATGTTGGTTCCTTTTCTCATCTGGTATACTTTCTTTTATCTCCGCTACTTTCCCTCCATCCATCAGGCCATGAGCTATTATAAACAACAATCGGCACCCCGATCCCTGGACCAGATACTTTTTAATATCTCCCACCTCCCCTTCTTTGGTTATTTCATGAAAACCCCCCTTGAGCTTTTTCTTTCCTTTGCCTGTATAGGGTATTTTATCTATCTTTTCTTCCATGACCATCCGCAAACAATCCCGGACAAAGAACCGATAGCAGATAACCGACGGCTTCATCCCGTCGATCTTTTTATGCTTTGCTGGTATCTCATGCACTTTTTCCTTTTTGCGATAATAACTTATCGCCCCGTACGTTATTATGTTCCCATCATTCCTCCTATGTGCGCCCTGACTGCACGAGCCATGATGGCCTGGGGAGGATTAAGATCCTGGAGAGTTCAAAAACGATTATCCCCTGGATCGATACCCTTTTTGATCTTCTGGTTGACCGTATTCCTGAGTTATGGAGTGATCCCTCTTCTTTATCGGTTCGCCGGGGTCTTTTCTCTGAAGCTTCCCGATTTAACCTGGAAGCGAGGATTGGGGATTTCGGCGTTGATCTCTGTAATTTTTATCGGGACGATGGCCTCGATTTTTAAGAAATGGGGTGGGCAGAGCTGGATTCTTCCTCATAGAGCCTTTTTCACGGGGTTTCTATTGTTACCTCTGATGGCTACGATTTTTATCAATGGTTATCAGTATTATGAATGGGCAGCTTATCCTCAATATACCGTTCGGGATATTTCTCGGGAGCTGGGAAATAGGCTGCAAAATGCCTTTATCGCCGGCCTGGGGGCTCCCACCATCTGCCTGGAAAACAGGCATCGGGCTATCCATGTTTATGAAAACTTTTTTAACTATCGAAATACCTTCGATCGTTATCCCATAACCCATCTTTTCATGGGAGCTTATAACCAGGAGGTTAAATTTTACTACCGACAATTCTTTCCACAAATGCAAAGGGCCGTTTTAGAAAAAGTCTATCCCATCAAGGATTCCCATTTTTACTTTTACTCTTTGGTGGAACCCTCCATCGAAAAGATCAGGATCTCTGAGGAAAAAGACCCAGAAGGGGGGAGTGGGGAAATAGAAAAAGGGGGATTTTCTCTTTCGCCTGCCCGTCCTTTAAAGGTTACTTTATTTGTCCGAAACAATGAGTATACCAATCGGCGAGATGTAAAAATTGGTTGGGTTTTACATCCCTCTCCTTTAAAATCCGAGGAGAACGTGTCGAACCCTCTAGATTTAGAAAATCCTTCAGGTTCGGGAGATATAATCGCTTTAGCATCTTCTTCAATTTCTCTTCAACCCGGTGAAATCGGTCAGGTTACCCTATCCAGGGAGGTAACCCCGGGATCTTATCACCTCCTGGCCTTTACTTTACCATCCTATGAAAATATATTTGAAGCTGAATATCTGGATCATCGGATTGGGGAAGAACAGAAGGATCCTGAAGCCTATAACGGGATTGCCTGGAAGGTTTCCAAAACCGGTCGGGATAGGAATTATGCGGTTTTCGGCCCTTATCTCAGGTATCCACCAGGATACCTTAAAGTTGCTTTTCGATTGAAAACTTCCGATAATACGGAAGATTTACCCATTGCCCGAATCGACGTAACCTCAGAGATGGGAAGGAAGGCCCTGGCCATCCGGGATCTCCAAGGGAGGGATTTTAAAACGCCGGGGGCCTATGAAGAATTTGAATTGTTCTGTTACTTAGAAGATCTTGAGAAACTGGAATTTCGAGTACTTTCCCATGGCCAAGCGGATATCTGGATCGATCGAATTCGGGTTGAGTTTACGAAAGGATTGTGGTATGGGCAACCTGTTATTGTCAATAAGTTGGTGAGTAGCCCCCTCCACAACCCCTTTCAAGAATAGGTTTTTTCTAACTTAACTCCCTGACCTTCCCCTTCCCACGTCGGGAAGGGGTACTCGGGGATTGCCGGGGTCCCAACTCTCCTCTTCCCTCGCAGGGAAGGGAAGTCGGAAGCATAGGCGCCAGGTTAAGCTGAAAAGCCCCTCCGGAACGAACAGTCGGTAGCCCTCGACACAAGTCGGGGGATTCAATAATTTAGAATTTTTCAAGCTCCGTAGCAGCAGCCTGTGAAACAGGTCGTTCCGCCTGGGCTTAATAGGTCAAACGTCCCCATTTGATAGATAGGATGTTGTTTCCCCTGGCGTAAGTCAGGGGCTATCCCCAGGTTGCCCTATCAGGGCTAACTTTCTTATCCTGGCGCGTATGGGAGTCGGAAGAGTCAGTTCCCAAAACTCTACCCCCAGAAAGGGGAGGAGGATGGGGACTGTTTGCTACTTACTACTTGCTAGTCGTCAAGATGAAAGGTAAGCGGTTCATTTTAAGCTGATCTGAAATCTGGAATTTGAAGCCCTATGAATAAATCCTTTTCGAAAAGTGTTGTCATTGTGGGCGCAGGAGTCGCCGGCTTGACTTTAGGATACCTTCTTAAAAAGGAAGGGTGGGAGGTTACCGTTATTGAGCGCGACAAAACCGTGGGAGGACTTGCACGGTCCTTTCAATACGATGATTTTATCTTTGATATCGGGCCTAAACGTTTTCATACCGATGATAAAGAAGTTCTTGCTTTTCTCCATGAGATCTTGCAGGGGGATCACCTGATTGTAACCCGAGCCAGTAGTGTTTATATGTTTGGTAAATATTTTGACTGGCCCCTTAATTCCAAAGCTTTATTTAAACTCCCGCCTTCGATTATGATCCGGTCTTTTATCGATCTGATTCGAAAACGTGAAGCCCAAAATAACGATTCCTTTTCTGAATATACCCGGTCCCGTTATGGAGAAACCCTTTATCGTTTGTTTTTTAAACCTTACACGGAAAAATTCTTGCAGATTCCTTGTGAACAAGTCCATGTAGACTGGGCTAAGACCGGTATCAATCGAGCAATAATCGACAAGCGGGTTAAATCAGAGTCCTTGTTGGATCTGGTAAAGACGGTTTTATTGCCTGCACCGGTTAAAACGGAGTTTATCTATCCGAGCTACGGCGGGTTTGGTACTTTCTGTAAAAAGTTAGAGGCCAGACTTCGTGAAATGGGAGGGAAGATCCTTCTCCAGACGACGGTTTCCCAACTGAATATACAAGACCATAGGATCTCTGAGGTTCTTTTGACAGATGGAACCCGACTACGACCTGATTATGTGGTCTGGAGTGGAAATTTGTTGAATTTAGCTCAACTTCTGGCCCAGCCTGCCCCGAGGATCAGATACCTTTCCACCATCTGTTATAACCTTAAAATGAAGGGAGACCCTCTCCAACGAGCCCAGTGGATTTATTATGGTGGAGCGGATCTCCGTATGAGCCGGGTCTCGATTACCAGGGAAATGGCCCCTTATATGGCTCCAGAAGGAATGTCCGGACTTTGTGTGGAGGTAACCTGCTTGGAAGGAGATGAAGTATGGAAAACTCCGGAAAGTCTGGTTCCCCAGATCCAGAAGGATCTGGTTCGGGTTAAACTCATTCCCAGGGTAGACTGTATCTTCGGTGTACATATCGAGCGGATTCGGGATAGTTACCCCATCTATGACCTCGATTATCGGAAGAACTTCTCCCAGGCAGCTAGAATTGCCAAGCCTTTCAAAAATCTAAAGCTCTTAGGAAGAACCGGTGCTTTTTGGTATAACAACTCGGATCATTCCATGAAAATGTCTATGGATATGGCAAGGCATCTTTCTTACGGACATGCCATGGCCGAGAAAGATGAGTACTTTAAAGCCTGATCAGCCGCTGAGACGATTATGGAAACAACCCTCAAATTGATATCCTATTTCGGCTTTTTCCTGTTGTTCTGTCTTCCGGGATTTCCCTTGGGGTTATGGCTCTGCGGAAAAAATATAAGAAAACATCCTGAAGCCATTGCCTACGGTTTCCTTCTGGGCCATTTTCTGAGTTCCGGTATCGCCGTTGTTCTCATCTACCTGTTTGGTTTTTCCTCTTTATCGATCTGGATCTTTATCGGTTTAGCTCTGGCCTGGCTGGTTATCAGTTTTAAATACCTCCTTAGAGACAGATCGGGGGTGAGCCTGTCGAACCCGACCGGTGGGGATGAGGGACGGTGGTCCCCCGGTCGTGAGCTTCAAACCCATGCTAAACTCCCCCTTAAAGGGTGGAACCGTCGGACTTATATTTCCTATGGGGTACTCGTTGTGATAACCCTGGCCCTGGCCTTTGAGCCCTTTGCCAATCTGGGGAAGAAAACGTCTGCCGGATACGCTTATCGAAAGTATTTCCTGGGAGATGTGGTGAAGCAGATGGTTATTACGGCCGAACTCGTTAAAGGAGAAATCCCCCCGCAAAATCCCTGGGTTGCCGGGGAAACCCTTCACTACTATTGGCTTTATTTTATCCCTTCTGCTACATTTTATCGTCTCACAGGAATGGAGATCTCTATCAAGGCCCTCACCGTACTGTCTACCCTGTTGTCAGATGTCCTCTTCCTCTTCATGCTCCTTTCAACCCTTCGACTTTTTACCAAACGTGAGATCGTGCCGTTTCTGACCATCTTAATCGGGATCGGGGCCTATAGTTACGAAGCGATCTACCTATGGTGGGTATTGGGAGGATCCTTTACAAGCTTTTTAGAGCAGGCCCGGGCTTACAATCTCGATGGGCTCACCCGGTGGTTTTGGGGAGAGCCTCAAATGGATGGATTTTTTCGCTCCATCCTGTATAGCCCTCAACACCTCCAATCCTTATCTATTCTTCTCGGAGTGATAACCATCTTTACGCTGGGTCGGGTATTACAAAGTCCTTCCCTGGCTTTGATGACCGGATTTATGGTTGGAGTCTCTGCGGGGTACAGTTTATTTATCGGATTATTTATTACGCTATGGTACGGACTCTGCCTTGGAATACAATTACTGTCAGGTAAAAAATTTAAAAAACAATGGCCTTCCTTCCTCCTGAGCATGGGCATAGCGGGTCTCCTGATAATCCTTTACTATAGCCTTGGAATGTTTATACGAGACCCCAACACCGGGTTAATAATTCATGTAGGAAGAGCCTTGAAAAAGTATGGCCCCCTGGTTTTCCTGATGAATTATGGCCCACCTTTTATCTTTGGAATCCCGGGTATTATCCTGGTATGGAAAAGGAACAGAAAGAGGGAGGACTGGGAAAATGGAAAAATAGGGGTACCAATACCTTTCCATTCCTCTGGTACAGGCACAGCAGCGCTGTGGCCTTCCTATGGGTTTCCTTTCTTGTTTCTTCTGCTTCTCCTTATTTTAACCATTACGGTCATCTCTACGGTAGCCCTTAAAGGGTTTTTATCCGATGTAAGCTTAAAATTGGGTCTGGTACTTGTAGCGACTCTCCTGATTTTCTCGGCTATTTCTTTAGAATTTCTCTATGAGAAATGGTCTCGACCGGCTTTTTACTTCTGGGTTGGCCTTATCAGCCTCCCGGCCCTTCTAACCGTTTTAATGGATCGGAGTCATCTGGCTGATATCTACAATACGAAGTTTACCTATTATGTCTCAGAAGAGGATATGCAGGCGGTGACCTGGATCAGGACTCAAGTTCCGGAGTTGGCCGTTGTCCAATCTCTACCTCCCGAGTATAAGATTACTTACCTGACCCTTGTCCCTATGTTAGGCCAGCGAAGAACGGCCATATCCGACTGGTTCTACTCCCGTATCTTTCAAATCCCCCAGACTAAAGTCGATCACCGGCAGAAAGATATCTCCCGTTTGTTTGAAACCAACAACCTGGTTGAAGCTCAAGAAATCTTAAAAAGGTACCAGATCGATTATGTTTATGTAGGAGAATGGGAAAAATCCTCCTATCCCTTTGGGGTTCAAAAGTTTTATCACTTTCCTAGACTCTTTGAGAAGGTTTACAGTAATTCCAAAGTGGATATTTTTAAAGTTCGTTCCTATGAGCTGGAACTCATAACCCTGAACATGAAAACCCCCCTTCCCATTCAAGTAAAGGAAAATCGAACTGCCCTGGTAGTTTTGAAAAATCAAGATAGTTTTCAATCCCATACGTTAAATATCCAGGCTGAAGCAGTTCCCAGAGAAACTTCATCTTTGCCTGACGAAACTTCCTCTATAAACGGCCAGCAGGTGACGGTCCGACTGGATGGTGGAGAAGAAAAATCGATCTCGATTCCCCTTCCTGCGCCGAATCATCCAGGAGTTTATACACTTATTCTACAGGCTGCTCAACCCGGAGATGAAGAGGATAACCGGGAGACCTTCTCTGTGGAAGCAGAGTCGGTAAAGGGTAATCTCGGTAAGATTCAGGAGGATCCAGAAGCCTCTGGAGGAAAGGCGGTATTTATAGGAGCCGAGCCGGGGTCTTCCGGAACCTGGACTTTTCTCCTCAACCGAAAGTTCCTTCCAGGAGATTACACGTTGAGTCTCCGGGTAAAGGCAGAGAGTAATCAACTCGCCGATAAAATTTTCACCTGGGAAGTGATTGCCAATCACCAGGAGGATCAAGGACAGTTGGAGGTTACAGGAACGGCCTTTCAGGAACCGGATATGTACCAGAATTTTAATTTAAATTTTCACCTGGCCGAAGCGGATACTTTTAAATTTCGGATCCGCTATTATGGTAAAATCGATATCTGGATAGATAACATTTCATTTGTCTATCACAGGAAGAATCCCGGATTCTTACTGGCCAGAAAGGTTTATCCTATCGGTATCCAGATAGAAAAACCGGAGTAGGATTCAAAGGAAGGGGATAAAAAATTTTTCTTGCTAAAAAGAATCTTTTTCTTTAATGTTATTTCAGGACAAGGGTTATTTTGAGCAGTTCCCAATCCCGCACCTGGTTTACCACAAGGTAGTTTCCCCTGGAAGTAGTACCTCAAGTAGTTTCCTCGTCTTAAATCTTCTCGGTTGTAATAGAACCTTAAAAAGAAAAAAGGTAACCCCTGAAGCCAATGCTTCAAAGGGAGTGACCTTTAAAAAGGAGGTTTAGGATATGATGAGGAAAGTGTTTATCCTCTTTCTGGCTTTAATAGTAACAACCGTTTGGATGGGAATGAATCAGATTGCTCGATCGGAGCAGCCTTATTCAACCCAGACAGGCCAGAAACCTGAAACCACAACCGGTACGGCTGGAAAATACGATGGCGAACATGAGATGACGGGTACGATTATAAAAATTTACACCTCTGCAGATAAAAAGGATTTGGTAGACGTGCATACCGATGCCGGTACCCTGACCCTCCATTTCCCGGATGCTTCCAAAAACCTTCGAGAAGGTTCCAAAATTACGGTCCTTTTAGGATATAAAAAGGCGACTAAATAAAGGTTTCAGGGCCCGGATATCGGTTTTACATTGAAGTACGTCCTGGACGATCCGGTTCCCCCCTCAATCCCCCTTATCTCCTCTCTTGAAACTTCAGGAGAGGGGGTAAGGCGGTCTGTCCAAAGGCGGTCATGGGAGGGTAGGATATTTATATCCGTGTATCCCCCTCTAGATCCCGACCCTGAGATAGGGAACCCTTTTCTTTCACCTCCAGCTTTAGATTCAATTACACGTTTGCTCTCACCGATTAGGCCTGGGATTGATACACTGCCTTTTCGAAGGCATAGAACAACGGTAGTGATTTCGTGTCTGCAAAGGGGAAAATCTGGGTTAAATACACCCCACCTAGACCTTTATAAGGATCAATCCAGAAATAGGTATTTGCCAGGCCCGCCCAAGCCAGACTGCCTGCCGAGCGACCTGTGGGTGCAGTCTGTTCATTGATCATGAAGCCAAGACCCCAACTCTTCGGCATACCGGGGAAGAACTCCGCATCGTTGGACAGATCCGGCATCACGGTTTTAAGCATCCGGACCTTGAGATCTCCTATGGCGTTTCGTGACATCAGATCTACGGTCTCCGGCTTGAGCACCTGATTACCGTTTCCTTTACCCCGATTAAGGATCATACGTATGAACAGGAGGTAGTCTCCGGCCGTGGAGTAAAGCCCGCCTCCACCCATCTCGAATTCAGGCTCCTCCGGCATCGCAAAGTCGGTAGGGGTAAGTTTACCGTCACTACCACGTTGATGAACCCTGGCCAGGCGTTCCCGCATCTCCGGTGTGATTTTAAACGCCGTATTCTTCATGCCGAGGGGATTGAAGAGGTTTTCTTGCAGATAAACCCCCAATCGTTTCCCACTTACCGCCTCAATCATCTTTCCCGCCCAGTCGATTCCGATACCGTATTCCCAGCGTTCACCCGGATCGGCCACGAGGGGTGTGCGTAAGGCGGCGTTCTGGCAGGTTCCGATTCCGGGAATATTTTTAACTTGCTGGTAACGCTGGATATCGGCATTCCAGAACTCGTAGGAAAACCCCGCCGTGTGCGTGAGCAGGTGGCGTAGGGTAATGGGCCGTTTAGGGGCACGGGTGCGTGGCTGGCCACTGGCATCCCAACCTTCCAACACTTCAACGTTAGCAAGATCCGGTACCCAGCGGCTCGCAGGACTATCCAGCTCAAGCTTTCCCTGTTCGACTAACTGCATGGCTGCAGCAGTGGTAAGGGCCTTGGTCATGGAAGCAATCCAAACCACGGTATCGGTGGTCATCGCGATGTTTTGACCCAGTATGCGCTGGCCGAAGGCACCTTCATAAATCGTGCCGTCCCGGTTAGTAGCCATGGCCACCACACCTGGAATATCACCTGCGTCGGCAGCACTTCGCAGTAACCCATCTACATTCTCTTTCAAAGATCCTGCATTACCACTTTTACTCCACATAACCGTGGTGGCCCCACTTGCAAGTAAGGCTATTCCGGTCTTTAGAAAAATTCGCCGATTTATTGATAATCTTTCCATAAGGGTTAACCTCCTTTTCCAGTAGACAACCGCCTGAAATTTTTACTTCACGCGGTGCTCTAAGGGAAAAATTGAGCAGTGAGAAGGAGTCACCACCGAACTACCCCATCGAACAAAAATTTGCCCCACTTCTTTCCCGCCACTCCCGGGACGCGAGGACAGGGGGATATGGAGACGCGGAGACAGGGGAATGCGGGAATACGGAGGACAGAATTCCCCTGCATCTCCCTTATACTTCGTCCTGGTCGTTTCCCGGTGGCCCTTTGCCGAAGGAATTTAACAGAGTCTAAAACTTCCCGCTGCTTGTCGAAAGGCAGTACCTGTACTTTTCCCAGAATGGATTGTTCCATACCCCTGGATTTCTCCTGATTTCAAAAAATATATTCCCCGGGATGAATAAGCTCTACGGCAATAAGGGAAGGATAACCAACGATCTGGAATTTTTCAAGTCAATTTTTGACCCTTAGTTATTACTGCTTTGTTACTTTAATTTTGCTTAATGTTTAAGTGACCCTCACCCCCGACCCCTCTCCAGCCCCTCCTCCCATACGGGGAGGGAAGGGGTGGGGGAAGAGGGGACTTCACTTCAAAGTTCCTTCCCCTGCAAAGCGGGGAAAGGTTAGTAGGTTAAACGTCTCGTTTGACATTAAGGGGACCCTCTCAGGGATCTCACTCTTATCCTGGTGCGTATGGGGGCCGGGAGTAAGGAGAAAAGGAGGAGGCGGCCTACGTGAGGACTCCGCAGGGTCACCCCTCCCCAGAGGGCAATCTCTTTAATCCTCTATCAATGGCAATTTTACCGTTCGTTTCTCCCTGGCCGAGATCATGGTAGCAATGCAGGCTTCATGGGTATTGACCACATCTTCCAGGTTACAGTGGGATTCTTTATCCTGCATAATGCATTCAATAAAGTGATTAATCTGGCCTTTAAAGGGATGGTGGGTTACATCACCGCTATCGGGAAGGATCGTGGGGATGGTGACCCATCCTTTTTGTCCTGGAAATTTGTGGGAATAGACCCGGTTATCTTTGATGGTTCCTTTGTCACCATGGATTTCGATGGGGAAATTGTAAGGCATGATGCAATCAAAATTAGAAGTCACCTTTCCCAAAGCCCCGTTTTTGAATTTGACAATGGCCAAACTAAAGCCAGGATAGTCTAAATCGACTTTCTGACGATACCCTCCTTCATAGGCGGTAACTTCCGCAATATCCATGGTTTCGTACTGACCTTTTGCGGCAAACCATCGTAAGGCATCCATGGCATGGCATCCGGCGGCAAGAAACGTCCCACCCGCACGGGCAAATTTGGTAACCCATTCATAACCCGCATACCAGGGACCCACATTGTGTTGATAATCCGTCTCCACATAGAAAACATCTCCCACTGCATTATCGGCCAGCAAAGCTTTAATGGTTTCAAATAAAGGATTCCAGCGAAGGACAAAACTGACCACGGTTTTGACCTTCGCTTTTCTTACAGCATCCCGCATCTTTTTCAGATCTTCCAGATTCAGAGCAACCGGTTTTTCGATCACGATGTGTTTACCGGCTTCAGCCGCCAGGATGGTCTCCTGGGCATGTAGATCGTTGGGGGTACAGATAGAAACAATGTCGATATCTTTGTTGGCTACCAGTTTTTCATAATTGGTGTAGATCTCTGCGTCTTTTAATCCGGCTTCCAGAGCCTTAGCTCTGGCACTGGATTCTTTTCGACTGCTTACAGCAACGACTTCAGCGTGGGGATTACTCTGAAAAGCTTTGATATGTTCTCCGGAGACCCAACCGGCTCCGTGCACGGCGACTCTGTACTTCCTGGCCATAACTCCCTCCTTCCTCCCTTAACAATGAACAATTAGCCAATTATTCATTGCTAACCAAAAACGGTGAACGGCTTCAAGAACACCAATCCACTATAATTCTGGCAAAAATCTTCGTGAGATCAATCAAGTCCTGGATAAGCACGTATTCATCCGGGGCATGGGCATTGGCCCCTCCAGGTCCCAGAATGGCAGTGGGCACGCGATAATAACGATTGAGCAGGTATACATCACATTGGTAGGGAGCCCCCTGGACGGTAAAAGGACGCGAGGATAAAGAGTGATAAGCTTTTTCCATGGATTTTAGCAAAGGGTGATCCATGGGGATATGGCTTCCTTCCAGGTATCGAATTTTCTTTTCAAACTCAGGTTTAGAATGTTTAAAGAGGGGATTTTTCTCAATCCTGTTCAGGATATAACCTGTAAACTCTTTCTCCAGATCCTCTTCAGAAGTTCCTTCATGGGTTTCTACAAAGACATGGAGGTAACAACCACTGGGAGCTCCGGTCAGGACGTTTAAATGTTCCTTTTCATCTATCCCCGGGGCCGGGCTATAAGTAGCCCCTTCACATCCTACCTGCCAAATATGCACCAGCAGGTTCGGATTATCCTGATAAAGCGGGTGAATATCAGGACCTGGTCGGGTATTTCTCTCCTTCTCGAAATCCCGAAGGATTTGGATGATTTCGGCCATTTGATGGATAGGATTTACGATTTCTTCCTGACTAAAGGATCTACCCGGGGTTCCCTTCAGATTAATTTTCCACCATTTGCCACCTTTGTGGACCGGATAGACCACCATATTGGTTGGTTCTGGAACGATAGCTGCATCGGCGGTATATCCCCGGATTCGGGAAGCCAGGGTCCCGTTAGAGCCGCCATACTCTTCATCTACATCGCTTTCCACCAGGACATCTCCCCTCAATGAAATCCCTAAATCTCGAAGGCACTTAATGCCATAGAACATACTCACCATGCCCCCTTTCATATCATAGGACCCACGACCGTAGAGTTTACCATTTTTTACTTCACCACTAAAAGGAGAGGATTCGATCCAGGGCATGGGTTCCATAGGTACCGTATCGATATGTCCTATTAACAGGAGGGACTTTCCCCCTCCGGTTCCCGGAAATGTTCCCACAACATTGGGGCGGTCCTTGTAAGTACGCCCTTGCAGGTAAAGAGGACTCTCTTTAAAGCCGGGGACCTCTTCCGGAAAGAAATAATCCACATGGGCCCCTGCGTCTTCCAATACTTTTCTCAAGTAGTTCTGGCAGGCCAGCTCAAAGCCAACGGGTGGCTTATTCTCTGAAGGGATTTGAACCAGCCGACTGGCCAGGTCGATTATCTCGTCGGCATGGGTGTCAACCCAACGATCTATTTTTTTAGCAATTTCCTCCATTATAAAGAAAAACCCAAAGCCAGAAGCCAAAATTTCCTCTGACTCCGGACTCCCGGCTCCTGGCTTTTTTATTCCTTAATAATCTGTCCCCCGTCGATGACTATGGAAGCTCCTGTAATAAAAGAAGCCTCATCCGAGGCCAGAAATGCAAAAACATTGGCAACTTCTTCGGGTTTTCCATGTCGGTTTAAGGGAATCTTTTTTACATATTCCGCGATAAAAGTGTCGTTAAATCCGGCTTCCGCCGCCAGTTCTGTTTTTATAAATCCTGGACATACACAGTTGACCCGAATGTTATAAGGAGCTAACTCAATCGCTAAGGTTTTGGTCAGGAGAATAACTCCTGCCTTGGAAGCATTATAATGGGCCAGTCCAGCCTCACCCAGGAGTCCATTGGTGGAGGCCATGTTCACAATGGCTCCCCCTCGACCTTTTTTGACCATGTCCCTGGCAACAAGTTGGGAGACTAAAAACATGCTTTTAAGATTCACGTCTAAGGTGCGATCCCAATTTTCTTCTTTGAGGTCCAGGAAATTCTCTACAATGGCGATTCCTGCATTGTTGACCAGAATGTCTACCTCCCCCCATGTTTTTAGAACGGTTTCTACAAGACTCTGAACCTGAGCTTTTTGCGAAACATCGGCGGTATAGACCTGTACTTCTCCACCCAGAGAAGCCAGTTCATCCCTGGTTTTCAGGAGCCTTTCCTGTTGAATATCCACCAGAAAAACATGGGCCCCCTCTTGTAAAAACTTCCGGGCAATGGCTTTCCCAATCCCTCTGGCACTTCCGGTGATAATGGCTTTTTTATTCTCCAGCCGCTTCATGGTAAAACAAGAAGCAAAAAGCAAGGGATAAGAAACAAGAGGTTATCGCCTCCTGCTCGCTTTTTATTTCTTGTTTCCTGTTTTGATTTTTTAGGAAAACTTATCTGTCATGTATCCAGGAAACCGAATCCTGTCAAGTATTTTTTCAGAATTCACTTTTAATCCTTGACTTCATATTTAATTTTTGATTTTAATTTTTTACGACCCTTTAGCCTAACATAGGAGGTGAATCACCCATTAAAGTCCGGTTAGAAAACATTCATAAACGTTTTGGAGAGGTTGTGGCCGTTAAAGATCTCAACCTTGAAATTGAGGACCACGATTTTGTGATCTTGTTAGGTCCTTCCGGTTGTGGAAAATCCACGACTCTGGAAATCATAGCGGGTCTGGAACAGCAGACTTCGGGGCATGTTTACTTTGATGATAAACCGGTGGACTGGGTCCCTCCCAACAAACGAAATGTGGCCATGGTGTTTCAAAGTTATGCCCTGTATCCTAACATGACGGTAGCGGAAAATATCGGATTTAGCCTTAAGCTCAGAAAAGTTCCCCCAGGTGAAATTGCCGAAAGGGTCAAAAAAATAGCCACCATGTTAGGTATTGGGGACCTGCTCCACCGAAAATCCCGGGAACTCTCAGGAGGTCAACGCCAGCGTGTAGCCCTCGGTAGAGCTTTGATCCGAAATCCTGGGGTTTTCCTTTTAGACGAGCCTTTAAGTAATATCGATGCGAAACTCAGAGCCAACATGAGGTTGGAGATTAAAAAGCTGCATCAGGAGATCAAAACTACTTTTATTTACGTGAGCCACGATCAGCAGGAAGCCATGACCATGGGAAATAAAATCGCAGTCCTTAATGAAGGAGAGTTACTTCAGTATGATACCCCCTTTGAGATTTATAATCGACCTGTTAATCTCTTTGTAGCAGGTTTTATCGGAAGTCCTTCCATGAATATGATCCCTGGAAAGATCAGAGAAATCCATCCTCATCTCTTTTTTGAGGGGGAGAATCTGAAAATAACCCTTACAGAGTCCCAAAAAGAGGCCCTTCTGAAAAGGAAAAAGACCGAGGAGGTCATTTTTGGAATACGACCAGAAGATATAAGCCTTTTCAGGGAAAAAGGATCTGGCAATGAGTTCCTTCCTGCCGTTGTGAATGTGATAGAACCTGTCGGCAAAGAGAATATTGTAGAAGTCCTGGTCCATTCAACCCCCTTTGTACTTTATACAACACCGGAATTTCCTTTGCGGGTCGGAGATACGGTCTATCTGACCTTGAATAAAACCAGGTCCCATCTCTTTGATAAGGAGACCGGAATAGCCATCAGGTGAAATTGTCCGTTGCCCGTTGTCGGTTACAACAGGTACACGGCCTATAGATAACCGATAACGGGCAACGGACAACAGACATAAACTATGCCAGAAAATATTTTTAATCCCAATCCAGATTCTCAGATGTCCAGGCGGGATTTTCTCAAGACAGGAATTAAAATAGGAGCCGGGGCAGCGGCTTTAGCGGCATGGAGTGGATTACCCCGGCCCAAACCGGTCAGTGCTTCCAAATTTTTACCCTCTGAGGCGGAGCTTTTTGAAGCAGCCAAAGAAGTTGCAGCCAAGACCAATGTAAAAGAAATTACCATGTTTCAACCCAGCGGATATGTCGTAGGTTTTACCCGGTGGGTAAGAAAATGGGAAAAAGAAACCGGAATCAAGGTCAGATTGGATGAAGGATCTTTCTTCGGTATGCATGATAAGCTCGCTAACATGTACATTTCCGGAACCCATTTGTATGACGTTGCCTATACATGGTCTGCCTGGACTGCGGAATGGCGAAATTTTTATACCCCTCTCAGTGAGATTCCAGGTGCCGAGATCCCCCAACAAGTCCTGGAAGATATGCTACCGGGGGCCCCGGGAGGAGCCAGTTATAAGGGGGTTGTCTACGGATTGCCCAGATTTGCCAAGGTTATGATTCTCCACTACAACCGGGCCCTCTACGATAAACATAAACTCACCGTTCCTGAGACCTACGAACAATTTTTGGAAAACGTCAAGAAGATCCATACCGATGAAAAGGGGAATGCCTACGGTTTTGATGTGGGATTCGGACAGGGATATAACTTTGTTCAATTTTGCGTCTTTACCCATCTCAACGGAGGCAAACTCACCGCGCCGGATGGTAAAATCCAGCTTACCAGCGAGGGAGTGATTAAAGGGCTCAAAGATATGGTTGAGATCCTCAAGTACATGCCTGCATCGGCTGCCAAGGATGTAGCCGATAGTGTCAGCAATAAACGATGGGTCCAGGGACAGGTCGGACATACCATCTACTACGGCGAGACCTATCGCCAGTGGGAGAACGGAGAACCTGGAACCAAGTTGCTCAATATCGGAGGAGTTGCTCTGATTCCGGGACACGAAGGGGTGGTTCGATCCGGTACGGTAGAATCTGTGGAAGGTTATGTGGTACCCAAGACCAGCAAGAAAAAAGAGGTGGCCTGGCAACTCATTCGATATCTCTCCAGTTATGAGCCTCAAGTGGCCCTTATTCTAGATGGTTACGAAAAGTCCGGCGGCGGAATGCCCTGCTACTATTCCAATCATCAAGACGACCGTGTGAAAGACATGGAACATGTCAAAGTAACCCTGGAACAGTGGAAATACGACTACGACCGAATGATCCGACCCGCCCATCAGGAGTTGATAGATACCATCGAACCGGCCATTGTAAAAGCTCTGCTTGGCCAACAAACCCCGGAACAGGCTATGGAAGCAGCCCAGAAAAAATGTGAAGAAATCATCTCCAGAGAGAAAGCTTAAAGGCTGTCCAAAATCTGTTTTGGAGGTTATTCGTTCTGGAAAGATTACCCTTTATAACCGGCCTTATAAAGGTAGGTTTTTAGGTTTAAGAGGGAAGGGGAACAGGCCTCTACCCTGACCTGCCTATCCCAAGGATGGGAATTTTGGGGCAAAGTGATTTACCCTGCTAGGGTGTAGAAAGGTCAGGGAAGGGAACCCAGGAACAAACACTTTCCTAAAAACCTTTCCTAAAAACCTGCCTTTGAAAGCCCGGGTTAACAGCAGGTAAAGACCCAAAACTATAACAAGAGTAAACTTTCTAAGTCCTATGCAAACCTACGATTCATGGGCAATATCCCTAAAAAATAATGAACAAGAGATGGCCGATAGAAGACAAATGAGTGAAGGAAAATTCGCTTTTCTCCTTCTCCTTCCTTCTCTAATCCTCATAGCCGTCCTCATCCTCTACCCTTTGATCTATTCCTTTGTGTTATCCTTATCGAATTTTGATATTCAGGAAATGACCCGAACCTATGTGGGCTTTAGGAATTATCTGGTGATCTTTGAGGATCAGCGATTTGCCATTTCCTTGAAAAACACCCTGATTTATCTCCTTTTAAACCTCATATTGGGTATAACTATTTCTCTTATCCTGGCCCTGGTTTTGGATGAGCCGATACGTGGAAAAGCCTTGTATAAAACTTCTCTGCTGGTTCCCTGGGCCATCTCTCCCATTGTTGTATCGGTCATGTTTCTATGGATCTTCCATGCAAACTATGGCATCGTGAACTATGCCTTACTCAGTTTAGGTCTTGTCCGGGAGCCGATCCAGTTCCTGGGAGATCCGGCCTATGCCCTCTACACTATTACCTTCGTTAATCTCTGGAAATTCGTTCCTCTGGTCACCCTTATTCTGTTAACCGGATTACAAAACCTGAACCGGGACCAGATCAAGGCTGCAAAGATCGACGGAGCCAACGCGATTCAACGTTTCAGGTATATCATTCTTCCCCATCTCAGACCCACCATCCTGGCTGCTTCCATTGTTTTGATCGTCTTCTCTCTGTTAACTTTTGATCTGGTCTATGCCATGACGGGAGGGGGACCTGCAGATTCTACCTTCATGCTGTACTTCCTGGCCTATAAGACCTCCTTCGATTGGCTGCGATTGGGTTATGGGGCTTCCATCGCCTATTGGGTTACTTTTATCGTGGTGATCCTGGCTATTTTAATGCATCGATTTTTTAGAGAAAGGAAGGCCATCTAGCCACAAAGATTTTACGGTCTGGGTGGCTTCATGGCCGTGTAGTTATTACTCACATGTTTTCAGGTGAACAAACAAAATATCTTTACCTTGAAAAGGGGAGAAAACTTTTGGTTTACGGCCTAATTATAGGCATGCTTCTCCTGATATGGCTTCCCTATGTTTGGATGATATTAACCAGTCTGCAAAAAGAGCTGGATCTATACAACTACCCCCCGCCCATCCTTCCAAAAAAATTAACCCTAGAATCTTATAACTTTGTTCTGAAGGATGAGAAATTCGTGAATTCCCTCTATCACAGCGCCATTGTTTCTTTTACAACAACGGCAATTTGCTTAATTGCAGGTACTTTAGGCGCTTATGCCATTGCCAGATTGAGATTCCCCTTCAGGAATACCCTTTACTTTTCCTTAATGATCCTCTATATGCTGCCGGGAATTGCCATGCTCATCCCTTTACTCATTATCATCCGCAAGCTTGGACTTATCGATACCCATCTGGGGATTATTCTGGCTCTTAGTGCCTTTCTCCTTCCCTTAGTGATATGGTTTTTAAAAGGCCTGTTCGAAAGTGTACCTTTAGATCTCGAAAAAGCAGCCCGGGTAGACGGATGCACACGGCTTCAATCTTTGACCCGGGTCATCCTCCCCATTTCTTCTCCAGGGATCGCGGTAACGGCTATTTTTGCCATTCTGACTTCCTGGAATGAACTTATGTTCGCTAAGGTTCTGGGAGTCTTTAATATCAGGCTTGTCACACCAGCCATCTCTGACTGGATTACCCCTTATGATATTCACTTCAGTGAACTCTCAGCAGGGAGTATCATCGCCAGTGCCCCTCTGCTGGTTATTGTATTGATCTTACAACGTTATATTATTCAGGGTTTAACCGAGGGAGCCATTAAATAATTTAATAACATCAATGCATCTTGTGAACTCACTGGAGGCTTACACTGAACCACCATACAAACTGTAGCAGGGGTAAAAGAAGGATCCCTTCTGGATAGTCATTTGGTTTAACCTCTCTACACCAAACAGGGATAAAATATGAAAGTCTGGTCTTTTGTTCTAACTTTGTTGGTTTTTCTGGCTATAAGTGCTTATTTAATTCCGGGCTATGCCCAACGTCCTCCCATAGAAGAGAAGGTAGAGAAAAATCTTGTAAAAAAGAATCTGGTTCCCCGGGTAGGGTATGCTGCTCATTTCGATATATCCCCACCGATTCGCCATCTCAAACCGATTTTGCCTAAACCCGGGACCGGGGGGAAAAACAAGGTCCGTGAGATTCCGATCTATCGATTGCCCCTGGTTGAAAACAGGTTGGCCCCATCCGGGGATCCGGTAGTTCAACGTGAATTGTTTCTTAATCTCATGCCGGCTCCCCTACAGAGCTTTGAAGGAATCAGTAATGCAGATAATCTGGCAGTTATAGGACTTGGAAGTCTTCCGCCCGATACCAACGGAGATGTAGGTCCCAGGCATTATGTTCAGGCTGTTAACACACTCATCGAAGTTTTTGATAAACAAACAGGACTCTCTTTATTCGGTCCTTTTCCGATTAGTTTATTGTTTGCCGGTTTTGGAGGGGTCTGTGAGACGGTAGATCAAGGAGATCCCATTGTTCTCTATGATCCCCTGGCCGATCGGTGGTTGATCAGTCAATTCGCTTTTCTTCTTACACCCGGTGCCATTGATGTACCACCCTACCATGAGTGTATTGCAATTTCTCAAACCAATGATCCAACGGGAGCTTACTTTCGATATGATTTTATTATGCCCAATAACAAGTTTAACGATTATCCCAAATTAGGAGTATGGCCGGATGGTTATTACATGACTGTTAATCAGTTCGATCCCTTTTTTGGTCCCTATGCCAGTATAGGGGTGTTTGCTTTAGATCGGACCAAAATGCTGGCAGGGGACCCGGATGCCGGCTTTATTTATTTTGATTTGAACTCTTTAGATCCTTCCTTACTTGGTATGCTTCCTGCCGATCTGGATGGTTCCCCTCCACCGGCCGGTACGCCCAACTATTTCGTTGTCGGTGTAGCCGATGAAGCAGGAGCCCCCGGGGATGCTTTGAGGATCTTTGAGTTTCATGCTGATTTTCTCAATCCCGCCGGATCTACCTTTATCGAAAGGCCTGAAAGCCCTCTTATCACGGCTCCTTTTGATCCTGTTTTTCTGTGTACGTCTTCGGCAAATCCCCGAGATCTTTGTATTCCCCAACCCGGGACAAACGCAAAATTATCGGTTATCTCGGACCGGTTGATGTTCCGCTTACAGTATCGAAATTTTGGTACCCATGAATCGCTGGTGGTTAATCATACTGTAGATGTAGATAAAAACCATGCTGGAGTTCGTTATTATGAGATACGTCGTAACCTCCCCGGTGGATCTTTTTTCATCCAGGAACAGGCCAGCTTTGCCCCTGATACCAACCATCGTTGGATGGGAAGTGCGGCCATGGATAAGGATGGGAACCTCGCCGTCGGATATAGCGTTTCCAGTACGACAACTTTTCCTTCCATCCGATACGCAGGTCGACTCGCCACCGATCCACCCAACGGATTGTTTCGAGGTGAAGCGGTGCTTATGACAGGAAATGGTTCACAAAAGGATTTTTCTGGCCGTTGGGGGGATTACTCAATGCTGGCCGTTGATCCCCTAGACGATTGCACCTTCTGGTATACCAATGAATACTACCCAACCACCAGCAAAACAGGCTGGCATACCCGTATAGGTACTTTCCGATTTCCTTCGTGTACCCCACCCCCCCAGGGTACCTTGCAAGGAGTAGTTACCGATACTATTTCAAGTGGCCCCCTTGCAGGAGCCCGTATTATGGCCGATGATGGAACCCATACCTTTGAAACCACCACGGATGAAACCGGAAATTACTCCCGACTTCTACCACCAGGGACTTATACCCTGATCGCTTCGGCACCAGGCTATCAGACTTCAACCCCGAGTACTGTCACGATCCCTGACGGTAACCTGCTAACCCAAAACTTCAACTTGAGCCCGATTCCCATATCAAATCCTCTTTTGATCTGGGGGATCTTCGGAGATATCCCGGTACCTCAAGATTACGATGGGGATCAAAAAGCGGATATTGCCGTGTGGAGACCCCGGGAAGGAAACTGGTATGTTTTAGGAAGTACCGGTTTTCTTACCATTCAGCCCTGGGGGATATTGGGAGATCGACCCGTACCCGGGGATTATGATGGGGATGGAAAGGCAGACTTTGCCGTATTCCGACCCTCCGAAGCCATCTGGTATATCTTAAGTTCTCAGGGTGCGACTCAAATCTTCCAATTTGGAGATGCTTTAGATGTTCCTGTTCCTAGAGACTATGACGGAAACGGAATCCTGGATCTGGCCACCTTCAACCCTACGCCCTTTTCGAGACCATCTCTGGGTAAATGGACCATCCAGTCCCCAGATACTAAAAATCCCATAAGTATTCAATGGGGTCGGTCGGGGGATACGCCGGTACCGGCGGACTATGACGGAGATGGGAAGATCGATATAGCAGTCTGGCGACCCGATGAGGGAAACTGGTATATTCTTCTTTCTACCGGTGGCTTCTTAATCACCCGGCATGGCCAGCCGGGAGATATTCCCGTACCCGCCGATTACGATGGAGATAAAAAGGCAGATATAGCAGTCTGGCGACCCGGGGAGGCAAACTGGTATATCCTTTTCTCCGGCGGCGGTTCCCAGGTAATTCCAGGGGGTCAACCGGGAGATATTCCTGTACCCGCCGACTATGATGGAAATGGAAGTATAGACCTGGCAACCTGGCGACCTAAGGACGGGGGATGGAATATCCTCTTCCGATAGATAAACCCGGTTTTATCTTTTCCAGATAGCACCTGAACTCCATTAAACGAGTCTCAAAGGAGGTTTGTAAGATTGGAGAGCTATTGAGCCTAAGGTATTCTCCTGAAGTGACATAGTTTTCCAGATCATCTTCTACCTGACAGGATATACAGAAAGAAGAAGATAAAATAGCAGAAAAAACTTGTTAAGAATTTAGGTATGGAATATAATCCGACAAAGGACGATGTGGGAGGTCCTGGCACCGGCGAGCGACCTCAAATCAGAGAGCCTGCTGCCGCATAGAGACCCGGGGAGCCTTCCAACGTCGTGGAGTTATCCAGAAACTATACAATAACTTGGTTTGTGAGGTGCTCTGCTTCGCACTCACAAACCCTGAAGGTACACCCGGCTCGCTCCGCTCGCAGGGGAACTGCCTGTTAGCCCGCTGCTTGAAAAGCCATGACTATGAGGATCGAAGGCGGTCGATATGCCTCTCAAGCCCCCAAAATACGTTGACACGGTACGACGCCTTATCTACCGGCAGTATGCCCCGCTTATTACTCAAGTTGCCGGTTTTGAGGGTAATTACGGCTTTGTGATCTCTCGCTACAAGAAGCTCGAATCCAGTGAGATGAGCTGGTCTTCATCCATACGAGACTACGAGAAGGAACTAGAGAAAGGGAAGGTTTGCGTTTACTGTAGGGCCACTGGCAGTCTGAGCACTGATTATATTATCCCAGTCTCAAGAGCAGGGGTTGCTTCCAGAATTACAGCCCTCCTTGACTCATCTGATAACTGTGTCTGCGCGTGTAAGAAATGCAACTCGAAGTAGTACGGATCTGAACGTCTGGACGATATTCCCAAGCTGGTTCTCTCTAAATTCCTCGAGTTGGCCTATTACATCTATGAGATGCAAGGTACGCTCGACTTGAAAGACCCGAACATGGATGGAGTTCTTGACATTTACTCTAAAGAGTGGTTATCACTCACCTCATCATGAAAATGTCTGAGAAGGCGCAAAGGGGAGAGGTTCTACCTCTTCCGAAAGGACGAGCGGTAGGCTAACCCACGCTGGAGCTGATTCCCGTCCTTGTGCTTTTCACCACTTTGTTCTGCCTGCGAGGGTGGCTGGTTAGTCAGGTTAGTTTTGCCAGCGGGGCGGGTGGGGACGGCTCAGCTATCCATTCATAAAATCGAAATAATAGCAACCCATGTATTTGGAGTAGGAGTAACCGAGTAAGGAGTTCTGGCAAAATTCCCTTTATCTGTCTTACAAGAGGGATATGGATTTTATATATATATAATGTATGAAAAAACTCCACTTACAAAAGATAATCTGAGTGTTAAGATTACCAAAGAAATGATACACAAAAGACGTTACGGTAATAATGAAGGGGGTAAGGATGCGGTAGAGCGCTTATCAGGCATATCTTTCAAAGCGCAGCATCTAGGCAAAAACCAAGAAAAAGGAGGTATCACCTAACAAGCCACTGCAGCCGACTGGCTTCGTCGGTAGCCGAACGGCGAGCTGTTAGCCTGTCTATGAAAGTCGAATAGCAATGAATAAGGTTGTACAAACTAAACAGGATATTTTAGAAGTACTTTCTGAACACCGTACACAGCTTCGGAAGCTCAAGGTAAAGCGGTTGGGGCTTTTCGGTTCTTTTGTGCGCGAGCAGCCGCATGACCAGAGCGATGTAGATTTGTTAGTTGAGTTTGAGCCGGGCCAAAAGACCTTTGACAACTTCATGAATCTCGCCTTCTTATTGGAAGAGTTATTGCATCGCCGGGTAGAGCTTGTGACTCCAGAAGCCCTGAGTCCCTATATTGGTCCCCATATCCTCAAGGAGGTTGAATATGTCACTTTTGGCAATTGAGTACCTTCGACATATCCTTGAGGAGGCCAATTATCTTACAGCCAAGGTACAGGGATTAAGTAAGGTACAGTTTGATCAGGATGAGACGCTTAAGCGGGCCTTTGTACGGAGTTTGGAGATCATTGGGGAAGCGACAAAGAAAGTTCCCCTTGATCTGAAGCAACGTTATCCCCAAGTAGAGTGGAGAGCGATAGCTGGCATGAGGGATCGGCTCATACATGATTATTTTGGCGTGGATTATGATATCGTGTGGGATGTAGTAACCAATAAGATTCCTTTACTTCGCCGAGAAATTGAAGAAATCTTGCAACGGGAGAATCCGTAAAAACAGTCTAACACACGCTGAAGCTGATGGGAAGGGGGCGGTGGGGGAAGGGGTTGAGAACCACGTCCCGTTCCCCCCCTTCTCGTCAACTTAGCCTTTGCCGTTAGACCACCTGACAGGTTTGACAACTAACCAGAGGGAGATAAGAACGGTGATGAGCCACAAGACTGGGACACGTGAAGCGTGACTTGCAGCGCGGCTCGGGGTGGAGAAGAAACTCACGCAACACGGCGGCGACAGGAGTTGCCGTGGGTTCAGATCGATAAGGCGTATCGGTTTGAGACCGACGAGGGAAGCGCCTCTTCGACTCTCTTCCCTCATCTTCGGTAGGAATCGAAGGCTACGACCCTATTGCCCCACCGGAGCTTTCACTCTTTATGCCGGTATATATGTGTGTCATGACTTCCTTAAAATCAGGTATCCAGGGTAGTCTCACAGAACAACTCTTCCACCGAAAGTTTCTTCTTGATCAGGTGCTGTTCTAACATATATTCTATGAAGGTCTCCAACACTTTCCGATTGGCTTTGATCCCGTAGGGCCAGAAATCTTTTCCCAAAATTTGACGGACATCGTTCATATGCATATCTAACCAGGGAACCATATATTTCAGTCCTTCCAGCGTCTGATCCAGATCTTCATAGCAGATATCCCGAGCTTTACAGAAAGCCCGATACAAACTGAAAGCAATCCAGGGGTTTTCTCGATAAAGAGATTCCTTAATGACCACACAGTGCATAATGGGGAAGATACCTGTACGCTTGTAGTACTCGATTTCAAGTTGTCTGGGATTGGCAAAGAGTTGTTTGATATGAGGAGGGCCATTTTTGAATTTCGGTGGAACCCGAGGCATGAATAACGCATCTAATTCTCCTTCAATGAGTAAATCCGCCAGCATCTTGCCGGTTCCCTGGGGAATCAGTTGCCACTTTATATTGGGTGGAAGATCGAGTCCAACTTCGGCCCGTCCCAAGTACCAGTTTATGGTTTCCGGCATGACCCCATAATCATGCTGAAGGATTCCCTTAGTCCAGACCGCTGTGGTCATTTGATATTGAGGAGCTCCTACCTTTTTGCCTCGCAGATCTGCAGGTTCATGAATATTGGCTTTGGTATTGACGAAAATACCGGAATGGGGGAAGAATCGGGCCAGAAATACCGGAATAGCAATGTAAGGAGCCTGTCCTAAAGATCTTAAAAGGACATAGGTTCCCATGGTCATCTCTGAAGCATCGTATTCCTGTCCTCGAACCATTCTCCAGACCGAATCGTCGGGTGCATAAGGCAAGAGATTTAAAGCAATTCCTTCAGGTTCTACTTGCTTGAGCATCAAGGGTTTAACCCGGTCGTAATCCCAACATGCAAGCGTAAGAGGTAGTTTAGACATAGGCTTACTTCCCTTAGAAGGGCCTCCTGTTATTACGAGAAGCGAAATTACGAGGAGTTTGTAAGTCAAAGAGATTATCCTCTCTAGGATTCATCTTTATAACCTTTGACCTCGCTCCCGTTCCTCGTACTAACAGTTTTACGTTATACACTATCAATGGATGTTATTCTAACTCCGAGATTTCTGTGAAGTCTCCAGCAAAACTTTGATCAGATTGCGTGCGGCTTCACTTTCCCAATTACGAGAACCTCGGGCTCCTCCGATAATCATCCCATTGGGATCCACTACATAAGTGGTGGGAATAGAATTCACCGCATAGGTGGAGGTGGTTGCTTGTTTTGGATCTAATAGAATCGGGAAACTCAAATGAAAGGCATCTGCAAAATGCGCTACCACTCCCATTTCCTCTTGATCAATGGAAATAGCCAGGATGACAAAATTTTGATCTTTAAACTCCTGGTAAAGTTTTTCCATGGAGGGCATTTCTTCCCGACAAGGCCCGCACCAGGTTGCCCAAAAGTTTAAAAGAATCCATTTTCCACGAAAATCACTTAATCGAACTTCATCCCCAGAGAGGCTGGGTAAGGCAAAATCCTCGGATTGCAGGTTTCGTTCAAATTTTTGTATGGCCATCTGTCGCATGTATGAGGAAATCTTCTTGGTCAACTGAGAATCCTCTTTTTCCGGGGATGGAGAGCCCTGGGGATGGGAAGTATTTTCCGGCGCCGTCGGAAGTTCTAAGTCTTTTTCAATGGTTTCATTTCCGGTTACCAGAAAAAGGGGAATTCCAATAAAAAGACCAATACCCAAAGCAATTCCCAGGAATATTAACAGACTCAGCATCCATATCTTTTTTTTCATAAAAGGTCTTCTTTCGGCTAGCAAGGTGTCCTTCATACCTACTTTGCGGGATCCCTACTTTAGGGTGTAATACCAATTCTGATTTGATATAAGACCCTCACCGGTCGTTCAGGTGTCGACTTTTTGAGTCTGCCCGGCAAATGTCTTATCCCTACTTTAAAAATATAAAACAGCCTGAAGAAAAAGCTGTCAATGGCTTTATTTGAAAAAAAGCTCAACCCGTGAAAGGATTCCATCCTCCATAAAATGAAGCTGGGCTAAAAGTTTCTCAAGCTTTGCAAAAAGAGGCAGGAGAAAAAACTTCTCGGTTATTTCCTCGGGTTCTACGTAGTTTTCCAGGGAATTATGAATAGAACAATAGACCTGGTTGTTTTCAACGTAGTATCGACCTCCTTCCGGACAAAACGGCGGGTGCTTTACATTTCCAAATTTGAGTAAGTCTTGAATTACTTCGGAATCATCCAACCCTAATTTCGGGCCTCCAGATAATTCCAACAGATTTTGGAGAGTAACCAGATTTTTCTTGCAGGACCACTTCATCTGGTTCCTAACCAGTTGAAGCAAATATCCCTGCAACTGCGGAATTTTATCAAAATTAATTTCTGTCTGGAGGTCAACCTCTGGCATCGATGCCTCCGGAAGATGATCCTTCTGTTGGGAGATCTGAGGAAAATCTATGATCCGTTTGATGGCTTCAGAGGAGGTTGATAATACGAATAATTTTCTGACTATCGCGCCGTAGATATTCAAATAGTCTGTGATCTTAACTTTTTTGATTTCAATCCCTTTATAACTCTCGGTGGATGCCAGGTGAAAAAGCGTTTGCAAATATTCCCAGGCCTTTCCTTCCCGTTCTAAATTCTGGATAAGAAATAGGGGAATTTCTATTTGAGCCCGGGCGAGTTCTTTAAGATCCCTAGGAATCTTTCCGGGGAACTTAAAGTCAAAAACTCCCACCACCAGCTCATTACCAAAAATACTCTCATCCAGATAGGTCCTCAAGATACGGTGAAAATAAGCGTAATTCGACAACCATAAGCCATTGTCCAAAATATTTTTCAACATGGAACTTCGAATAGCCGTAGTTATACCATAATCCGGGGTAATGGTGTTAAAAACAAAAAATTTTGAGGGTCCTCCCACGGCGTCTTTCAAAGAGGTCGATACTCTCCGATCCCTATAACGAAGGATATGGGTGTAGAGAGGATCATTGATCAGGGGAAGTACTACCGTACTCAATTGAAGGGAGTGGTCTTCCAGACTGATTCCGACCCCAACAGGATCTATAAATCGACTGAAGTAACTCTCATATTGGGCCTTGAACTGCTCATACTCTGTACGCTCGGTCTGTGTGATTCTATGGATGGAGAGGGATTCTAAATGAGTTAAAGAGTTCAGGCGACCGTGAATGGAACAGGCAAAGCCATATCCAGTATCAGTCGGTTGATACTCCCCTTGATCCGGACAAAGGGGAAGATAGGGTAAATACCCTCCTGCCATAAGCTTTGAGATGGTCACAGGCTCCGAGTAGTTTTTTTCAATGGAAAAAACAAGGGAAGCAGTTTGAAGATCTTCCAGGGTAAGATGACAGATGTGCCGTCGAAGGTCTTTGATTTTAAAAGCCGGACTCGTCAGTTTTCGGATAAATCCTTCACCCAGAAAGAAAAATCCATCTTTACCCGGTAAGTTTAAGTTGTAAACGTAGAGAAAATCCAAACTCTCTGCCAGTTTTTTATCTTGTCCGTTCTGGATCCGGTCGACGACCTGGGCATCGTTAGAAATAATCAGATACGAGTTCATGGATGTAATGATGGGCTTCTTCTCAAGATCCCCATGGGAAAGGGTTAGAGGAGACGTTCCGATAAGGAGATTCTCGGTAAAAGACCTTTCCGGCAATGTCGGAAGGGGTTCTTGTTTTTCTTCTAACAGAAGTTTCTGAGCAGCCTTTAGAGAATCTTCTCGACTAAATCGAACAATCAGACTTATATCGGTTCCTTCCTGTAAATAAGGATCACCAAACAGAAGGGCTATTTCTTCAACATCATTCCATTCCGGGGTGGTTACCATTTTTTCCGATATTCCCAGTTGGGATTCCAGAAGCTCTTTCATCGGTTCAAGAGGTACAGAAGTCATTAAGTAATTGAGAGCCGGGACCACAAAGGTGTCCCACAGGTTAATAAACTGGTAGAGGGCCCTGAGGTTTTTAAAGCCCAGATAAATTTTATCTTCGGGTACTATTCGGGCGATGGGGGGTATAGGACGGTAAAGGCCCTTTTTTTCCAAGAGGGTTTGATAATCGTAGGACCTTATCAGGACAGGTTGAAGGGTTGTAACTTCTATATCTTGAGGTTCCCGCTGATAAATACGTTGTCGTAAGGCATTCAGTTGGAGTGTTCCTTCAATGGCCCTGGCTGCTGTTACCACGGCCAGATTGTCCTTCAGGAAGGTTCTGTGGAATTGATTCCTCGCCTCAGAAATGGGAAGATCGGGAACAGGAAGTTGGTTTTCGGTAGCATATCTTCGAATCCGAACTTTGAGTAATTCATCCTCGGGATTGATGAGGGACATTTTTACCAACCTGTCGAGTTTAGATTTGGTGTCTGTCGGGTTGGCTCCCCATGCTGAGGAGTAACACAAAAAGCAAAAAACAAAGGGCAAAAGATGGATCCGGGAACTCCATTTTTTCAGGTAAATGCCCAGACCAATCAGAATCATTCCCAGGGTTAACAGGATCAATTTTATCAAAACCTGGCCCGGCTGGACCGTGGCTAAAATATAAATCACCTGAATGAGTAAAAATAGAATACCTATCGAGGCAAAAACCATGTCCTGTCGGATCCAGCCATAGACCAAATAAATGAGTGCCAGGGTAATGGTAGCAAAAATAAAAAAGGTATAAGAAGTCCAATCTACAAAAGAACTCAAACAGACAGGAATGATTGTAGCTAAAGCTCCGAATAATCTGGCCCGAGAAAACTCCCCACAACCCTTTGAATGGGTTAGAGCAAGCATTATAATCCCAAACAGAGAGAGGGTGCAGAGATAATAATCGAAGTTTCGGTCCAGGGAGAAATTGAAATAACGTCCGGCCAGTATATAAGAAATCAGGAGAGAGACAATCGTCAGGGTATAAAGGGGAGGGGTAAAAATTTGGGACATTTCTCCCGATTTTTGGGATAAACCTAGGAGAAGGAATAGCGATAGAATAGCAAGGCCTAAGTAAAACAAAAAATAATACTCCAGATATAAGAGGGGATGCCAGAATCTAATTAAAGTCACCGTAAAAAAGCCTAAAAAAGCCAGGATACTATAAAATCCAAGAAACCTGGACAGAATCATTCTGCCCAGTATTCCGGCACTTATGGCTGTAAATAACATGGATAATAGAATAATTATACTCATAAAGGAGAAATGGCCCAGGTAATAAATGGATATCTGAAGTCCTTTCCACATTTCTCCCAGAAGATCAAAGGAAAAATTCATATTCAAATACTGCCGACTTAATTCATACAGAGAGGTTAACTGATAGACCAGATAGACATAGGAAGCAAAATCCATGGGAAAGGAAAAGACCATAAGCGTTACGGCCAGAAAGAGGAGAGGCAAGGCTTTTAAATTCTTACGGTTTAAAGAAGTTTGGGAATCGGAGAACCCGAGGGTAGGTAAATCCCTGTGAACTGAGAGTCCAGTGTTTGCGAAGGCTTTATAATTCAGCAGCCAGAAAATCACAGCCATTGTCAGGGAGAGGGTCGAGAAGAAGATACCTGTCCAATAGGAGGCTAAATCAAACTGGGTAAGATATTTAGTATAAATCATCCCTACGAAGGGAATACCCAGGAATAAATAGCGGAAATCCAGTTGAATCTGGGTCACTTTATAGAGGACCAAAATCCCACAAATAAACAGGTAGACAGGTAAGTAAGTGTTTTCCATGGATTTAAGAAACGGAAAGCTGATTGCAGAAAAGAGAAGACCTATTAGGGAGGTCATGATCAAAGGGTATTTGAAAAAAGGTTTATTCTGATTTTGTAGATACTCTGCCAGGTAGGCGTAGAGCACTGCCATAAAGGCCGAAACAAGAGTAAACCACTCCAGTCCTTCATTGAGCCGATAGAGGAGAAGGAGTAAGGAAACATAAAACCCCAACGGAACCAGATAGGAAAAAATTACATGGGAAAGTCGAACGGCGGTCAGAAAATATAAAATAGTACAGAGAAAACCCACCAGATGGTGATCCCGGCTTTCAATTTCGAGAATATATACCTGGTAGTACCAAAAGTTTACGGGAAAGAGAATGGCCCCAATCAAAAGGAGTACATTGGCCAGTATTCGATGGTGGGTCCGGATAAAGAGCTTCCACCCGCTTCCGTAAGTTAATACAGTAAACAAAATCAGGCCTCCGAATTGAACATACCGAATGGTCAGAAGCCGGGCAATGAAGTCCTTGAGGAGAAGAATGAAAGCCAGGGCAAAGACGATGCTCCCAAAGTAGGCCACGTATTTCAATCCTTCTCCGGAGAACAGGTGGGAGTAAAATCGGGTTTGCCATTCCCTTTCAGCCGGGCCTCTCTCTTCAGGAGATACCTGGATCAAGGGTTTTTTACCTATCCTGAAAATTTTTCGAAGGAGTGCTGCATACAATAACCATAAAGGGTGTCCGATGATAGCGATAAGGATAGTACCCAGCAGAATCCAGAGACCGATGAAAAGGTAATCCAATGTCGAAAGCAGGAGAGTCGAAGAGTGGAAAAAGTGGAAAAATAGGGGAAAGGGAAGCTGTTTTTCCCTTCCCTATTCTCCTACCTTATGTCAAACGAGGACGTTTGACCTACCCTTTCTCTCCATTCCTTTCAATCGGGACGATTGACCTACCAAAATTCTTCCTACATTCCAACCTCGTTGAGGAGCTTGATCCCCTTATAAAGATAGTCCAGGCCTGAAACGACGGTAACTGCTAAAGTTATCCAGGCCAGTAAGGTAACCAGCTGAGGGATAGGTCGCGCCAGATAATTAAAAAGGAGAATGACAGCAATAATAAGAATCTGGAAAAAGGTGGTGCTTTTACCCAGTAAGGAAGGCGCAATAACCAGTTTTTTACCTAACATAAAAAGGATGGCAATACCCAAAAGTATGATAACGTCTCGACTGATAATAACAATGGTAAGCCAGAAGGGGATTTTATTAGGAAAAGAAAGAACCGTTAAGGTAACGAACGAGGTTCCCAGCAGAAGTTTATCGGCAATAGGATCCAGATAGGCTCCTATCAAAGTTTTTTGCTGGAAAGTGCGAGCAATAAAACCATCCAGGGCATCGGTCAGGCCTGCACAGGCAAAGACAACTAAGGCCAAACCCTGATATTGATAAGATAAGGCAATGATAAAGAACGGGATAAGAAGGATACGCAAAATCGTAAGCAGATTCGGTAAATTCATTCAGTAGGATCTGGAAAAATCGGAAATTATTCCCTTTCTTGCCTTTCTTGTTTAGTTTTACAAGAAATACATAAGGTCGTAACCGGTCTCGCTTTGAGCCTTTCCTCGCCGATTTGTTTCCCACAATTCTCACAAATTCCGAAGGTTCCATTTTCAATCCGTTCCAGGGTCTGGTCAATTTTTCTTATAAGCTTCCGTTCCCGATCTCTCAACCTCAATAAGAATAATCTATCAGACTCCAGGGAGGCAATGTCTGCATAATCGGGTATGTGGTTATTTTCAAGGAGAACCCCTTCATTGAGAGTTTTACTGGCCTCCTGTAAAAGACTTGCCCGTTCTTTAAGAAGCTGTTCTCTAAAGTACTTTAATTTATCCTTATCTAACACGACCCACCTTCCTCCCATCTTGAATCTTCAGAAAATTCCATTTATTTTAAAAGATCTTTGTTAAGAGACCTTATTAATAACTTATTAATAACAAAGATATAATCATCATAAAGTAGGCTTAAAGGGAAGTCAAGAGAAAAACTGAATCCGTAACTGTAACAATTTAGTAGATATCACTTTTTCTGTCTGAACACCCCCCTGGCCCTCCTCCAGGGGGGATTCAGCAGCAGCAACTCTGTGTCAGTCCCCCCTGGAGGGGGGCCAGGGGGTGTTTCTTTTTTCACCTACTAAACGGATTCGGATACCTGAATCCCATATTTTTTCCCTCCTTCTTCGAAGGGAAGTTATTAATTACCCAAGCCCCAGAAAATGCAAAAGTTATCTCCCTCCTCTTCTGAAAAGGAAAAAGCTCCTTGAAATCGAAAATATCGGGTTCTATTATAAAAAAAATTAAGAAAATTTAAAAGAAATTGTTTTTTAGTCAAATCTATATTAATCTTTAATAGTATTTATGTCGGCGGCTGTTGGTTCTATCGACAGGTGTTGAGTTATAAAAAACTTTAAAAAATAGCCCGTGAACCGTTGTTTGTGATGGAAGGCTCTCATTTCTATATTTGTTTTCACCCCTACAGGCCAGGAGCAACGGACGGCGGATAAATGATAATTTTATGATCTCGGATCTCAAAACCCAACTTACCCAGCGGCTAGATCAGGCAGAGGAGGTCTGGCTTCAAACCAATTCCAGGACCCAGGAACTGGAGCAGGATGTTCAATTACGGCAAATTGATTTTGAAGTGTATAAATCCTTTATCAGGGAATATAAGGATAAAATCCGACAGGATCATGAAAGAGGCGTCAGGGGGGAATGGGTCGTTCGAGAATATACGGGTTTACTGGATGCGGTTTTGATCAACCTGTTTAATCGGGCCGTGAAAGAATATCAACGGAAAATGACCCGACTGGGTTCTGAGTGTACTTTGATTGCACTGGGGGGATATGGGCGACGGGAGTTAAATCCGTATTCGGATATTGATATCATGTTTTTGTATCCTTATACCATGACCCCTTTTGTGGAGACGATCACCGAACGGATTCTGTATATGCTCTGGGATTTGGGATTTCAAATTGGAAACAGTTGCCGATCCATCGATCAGGTGATCAAGCTTATGCCCACCGATCATACGATTATAACGGCTATTCTTGATTCTCGTTATCTGGCCGGAACTCGGGAACTCTATGACGAATACTATCGAAAGGCCATGAACCTGATCGGAACCTCCCTGTTGGATACTTATCTTAAAAACAGGCTTCTGGATCGAGAAGCCCGGTTAAAGAAGTATGAAGATTCTCGATGTGTTTTGGAACCCAATGTTAAAGAGGGTCCAGGGGGTTTAAGGGATATCCATGAGATACGATGGGTTTCCCAGGCTAAATTTGGGACTTCGGATCTGGATTATCTCGTCGGAGAACGATATCTGTTGGAGGAAGATCGTCACGAGGTTGTAAATGCCCTGGAATTTTACTGGAAGATACGAAATCATCTCCATTTCTTGGCCGGTAGAAAAGCCGATGTGTTATATGTGGACGTACAGACAGAAGTGGCCCGTTTTCTGGGATACAAGGATACTTCTTCTTCTCTGGCCGTTGAGGAGTTTATGGAGCAATATCATCGTCAATCCCGAAAGATTGCAGATATTACCTCTATCTTTATGCGTAAGGCCTGCAAAAATAAATCCAGGACCCGTCGATTGATCGCTAAACTGAGGACAAGAAGCCTCCATAACGGTTTTGCAGTTTACGATGGTACGATTTTTCCAGACAAAGGGAACAAAAACATTTTTGAAGAAGACCCGGAGAAATTAATGGAGGTATTTGTTATTGCTCAGAAAGTTGGTGCCATTCCCAGCGACCACACCCTCCGTCTCATAAGGTCTAATTTACATTTGGTTGATGACGCCTTTTGTGCTTCAAAACGGGTTAATCAGCTTTTCTTATCTCTCTTTGAATCCGGTAGGGACCTGTATAGAATTCTTCGGGCCATGCAAAGCTCTGGATTTCTGGAAAAGTTCATCCCGGAATTTAAACATATTACCTGTCGGGTTCAATTTGACCTCTACCATCATTATACCGTCGATGAACATACTTTGATCGCTCTACGGAATCTGGAGGAACTCACCGAATCCGAAGATCCTCAATTGAAACCCCTGGTCGAGATTTTCACCCAGATAAAGAAACCGGCTAATCTGAGGCTTGGAATTTTATTTCATGATATCGGTAAGCATGTCAAAGAGAATCATTCCCAGGTCGGTGCCCAGATTGCCAGAAATGTTTTAACCCGGCTCGGAGCTAAGGAAGAGGATATAAAGACCGTTGAGCTTCTGGTTCTCAAACATTTAAGCATGTCCAAGCTGGCAACCCGTCGAGATATCTACGATGAGGAAATTATTACGCGATTTGCCCAGGAGTTGGGTTCTGCAGATAATCTCCGCATGTTATATCTACTGACCTATGCCGACATGAGGGCCGTAGGGCCGAATATCTGGAATAGCTGGAATGCCACTTTACTCCAGGAACTTTACAATTTAACCCGACAAAAGTTTGAAGAAGATTTAACAGAAATCCAAAAGCCCGGTATCCTGGATTCGCTTCGAGAGCAACTCCGTGGTCATTACAATGAAGCCAGGCTTCAATATCACCTGGACACCATGCCCTCCAGCTATTTTTATAGAACCTCTGCCGAGATTATCTTAGAACATCTGCGGTTGATTGATGAACGAGGAGAAAAAATTTTCAAAACCTGGTATGCACAAGATCCAAAAACCGGGTATCTAACCCTGACCGTCTGTACCTCCGACCGACCCGGCCTTTTCGCCGATATTACAGGTTGTCTGGCGGCAAATGGGATTAACATTCTCAAAGCAGAAATTTATACTCGAAAGGATGGCATTGCCCTGGATACCCTATGGATCTCCGATTTCTATCCGGATGAACCCCCCAGCCCCGGTAAACTGAGACGATTTGAAGAGGATTTAACTTCCGTGCTCACCGGTGCACGCCTTACAGAAACCCTCTTTAAAGCAGGGTCCCTGCCCCATCCCAGTAAAAGGCCTCAGGCACTTCAAATTCCTACTGAAATTCGGTTCGATAATAAAGCTTCCAGTACCCATACCATTCTGGAAGTCATTACCGAAGATCGGCTGGGGGTTCTCTATACCATTGCTCGAACCTTAACCGGTCTGGGTTTGGATATTTACCTGGCTAAAATCAACACAGAAGCCAATAAGGTTATTGACGTGTTTTATGTTACAGATATAAAAGGACAGAAACTTACAGATAACGTTCATCTCTATGAAATCCGGACTCAACTGGAAAAAAACCTTACTTAGAAGCCAGGAACCAGAGATCGGAACCAAGAGTTAAAGTGGTCTCCGACTTTTGATCTCTGATTCCTGAAACCCATGCAATTCATTTTTGTCCTTCTGGCTAGCCTGAACCTCCTTGCTTTTAGTATCACAGTTATTCTCGGATTTATTGCAATGAAATCCCTCTGGCTTTTTCAATATCACATCGGAGCCGGATTGCTCACGGCTCTCTTCACCTGCGTTGTCCACTCCATCGTCTTTACCCACTTCATCGGTTCTGGTTTAAGTGTTAAAGAAGCCGTTCTCGCCAACAATTTAGGCTTTGATTATATTCAGAAGACCCGTAGGTTCAAAGCCAGAGTTTTTCCTTTCGCACTCCTTTCTACCCTTCTTACCATCGTTGTTGTAGCCATGGGCTCGGCAGCCCATACCCTCCTTATCCCCGGTTGGATCCATGGATTTTTTGCGATTCTGGCCGTTATTCTCAATATCCGGGCGTTTTTTCTTGAGTATCGTTATGTAGGAGAAAATTCAAGATTGCTGGAAAGCCTGAATCGTGCGTTGACAGAGCCTAAAATATCGGATATTTCCTCTGAAACCTGAACCTGTTTACTTTGCCTTCACCTCCGGCTCCTCTCCCGAAACTTCGGGAGAGAGGTGTAGCTTTCAGGAATAGTTTTTTCTCACCTAACCTCGCCAGCTTATTGGAAAGTTTACAGAGTTGAAGAAATCCCCCTGGTAGGGGCGCAAGGCCTTGCGCCCCTACCAGGCAGCGTTAGAGAGGAATCAAAGGTTTACCTCAATAAATTACTCTGCTTCTGTCAGCACCGGTCACACCGGTTAAGGTTCTATGTAAGGTGATAAAGGATTATCCTGATCCCTGTTTGAGGAGATTCTCAAAGTAGGTAACAACTTCCCGGGCCGCCCAGTTTTGAGGTCCTATAACCTTTAGTACGAGGGTTCCGTTTTTATCTACAATGAAGCTCTCGGGAACTCCGGTAGTTGCATAAAGTTTTTTGATTTTTCCGGTTGGATCCAAGAGCACCGGGAAGGTCAGTTGATGCTTTTTCATGAAGGGAACCACAACCTGCTCTCCCAACGCATCGATACTCACCGAGAGAATCTCAAAATCTCTTCCTTTGAACCGGTCGTAAAGCTGTTGCATAGAAGCCATTTCATCGACACAGGTCGGACACCAGGTTGCCCAGATATTGACAAAAACCACTTTGCCTTTGAAGTCGCTCAAGCTCACCGGCCGGCCTTCCAGGTCAGGAAAGGTAAAGTTCGGAGCCAGAGATCCTTCCCGTGGAGGTTCCAGTTTTTGCAGGGGTTGACTGGTACCGGTTTTGTGGAAAAAAGTCACCGTGAAAATCCCCAGAACTAAAAGAATGGGACTGATGATAAGAAGGGTGATCAGTTTTTTCTCTTTACCTTCAAAGGTTAGCATACCCGTTTTTGATCTCATAACTTAATTCCAAAGAAAAGTTAACGGTTTCTCCGATAAACATCCGAACCTCCCTTTGCTTTTCCTTCCTGAATAGGAATCACAGGACTCTGCGGCATAGCCCGGGGATTAAAACGAACAGGTGGATCGAAACGAAAAGGTAATTTAGGAGGTATCCCACAGCGATGACAAATAAATATCTTTTTGTTATAGATAACCGTACCCGGATACACGTAAGAATAAGGAACATAAACAGGGGGTAGATAAGGGACAAACCCATACATCATAGACCCATATCCCCCGGTGGTACCGTAATAAGGCGTCGGACTGGAAGGTACGGATGAATAGGGTGCGCCGGTTACAGGGGCTTCTTGTCTAGGGGTATATACGTTTTGGGAAGTTGTAGAGGATTCCGTCCCGGGTTTCGTAACATAAACCGTTGAAAGGGTTCTCTGGACATTTTCCGCGTCAACCCATCGAATTTCTACCCGATTAACAGATTGATAAGGATCTTCCAGATAGGTTTTAAAAACCCCGGACTTTCCTACATCCAGGACCGACGGGTCTGGAGTTACCCAGGTCATATTAAAAAGCTTATTAGAAGAATCATATCCTACCACCTGAAGTCGTAGATCCACCAATTGAGACGAAGTATTATTTTGCACCTCCCCTACCACCGTCACTCGCCCATCGCTCCAATAAGCTTGAGCATTCAGGATCGATAAGCTTGCAGAAGATACCACACCTGAAGGTTCCGATACATCCACTTCTTCAAGGGAAAACACCCCATCCTTTTCATGGGCCTGGTCGGGAAACTTATTGGCGACATGCACAACCCCATTGCGGTCATACCACTTATATATTCTGGCAGAAACCGGATTGTTTACCCATAAAAGGATTAGAAAACTAACTACAAGGCCTGCCGAGACTTTCATAGCTTCCCCTCCCTTTTTAACCAAGAACTTAACTAATTTGTTTTTAGTGTAGCGCGCTCTGGAGACAAAAAGCAAGTAATTTTTTAGTAATTATTCAGGATTCCGATTTTATAACTCTAATTTTTTCAATGCAGAAATCCCCATTCGAATGGGCAGGATGGTAACCACCAGGCTGATTAGCAGGGCTATCCCATAGCAGAGATAAACCTCAACTCCACCTATAGAACGGAAAAATAGCTGTTCTGAGAAGTGAACATAGACTGGTCGGGCCTCTAAAACAATTATCAATCCAATATAGCCCAGGCTACAAATCATATACAGAATTCCACCAAGGCTGGTTGCTATCTGGGCAGGATTTTCATTGATAAATTTAGGATATAGAGCTCCCATCCCGACCCCCAGACCGGTTAATCCCAGTGTAATAAAAAAAATGGTGATCACAGACAGTCCCATCATATAAGAATCTACTTTAAGAAGAAGGTTAGACACCACGACTAACACCTCGGCCAGACCTATAAGGGGGAATAGGAAGAGAAAAAATTTTTCAAGCAGAAATCGGCGGTAATCCAGAGGAGCACTGTGGAGGACCCAAAAACTCTCCCCTTCCAGACTGGTCGTGGGATAAACAAATCGTGAGCCCAAGGCCGCAAGGACAAACCCGGCCAGACCGAGATTTAGAAAAGAGACCAGGTTCTTGAGATAAATGTTATCCAATGGAAGATTTCGGATGTTGAAGAAATAAATAATCAGGAGGGCTCCTAGCATGAGTAATTGAGACCATTGGGAGGTATCCCGCCAGAAAATTTTCAGGTCTTTCATCAGAAGAGCCCGGCTGACAGGGTGGAGAAAGGTAAGAGAGGAAAGGAGGGTATCTACCGGTGAAGTCTGCCATTGAACTGCTTTAACCGTTTTAGATTCTGCAGAACCGGACCAACCCTCATAATAGAATCGAGTAGCCAGGTAAAGGATAAACCCGAAGGAAAGGGAAGCTCCCAAACCCAGCAGGAAGAGGTTTTTCACGACTGCTTCGGGTTTTTTTTCAATGATACCCATAAGGGCTTCGGTGGCCCAGGTGCTGGGTAGATAAGAAGAGGAGGGTATTCGGGACTGACTGAGGTATTGCAGGAGTTCGGTCACTCCTACTTCTTGAATAAGTTGTTCTGGTTTTAAAAACCGGAAAAATATAACCATTACTCCGGCCAGTAGGACACCCAGAATTGTTAAAACTTGCTGGGTTCGTTTGGCCGGAAAGAATCTCATGAGGAGAACCGTTATCCCGATCCCCAGACTCGCCGGTATAACCAGGAAAGGAATCAGAATAACCGGAATGAGAAGATAATAAAAAAAGGGGGCCGCATAGACTTGACCGCAAACCATAAAAATAGGAAAACCAAAAATAAGGATCATCCATGAGCTATGGAGCATGGTATCTATAAACTTGGAAATAAACACAGAAGTAATTCGGATAGGGGATGAGAGAAGAAGACTAAGGTCCGTGGACAGATAAATGGTCGAAAGTGCAGTAATGATATTGGAAAAAAGGAGCATAGAAAAAAAGGTCAGAAAGGTCATATTTAAAAGACGGACGGTCAAAATGGTTCCGATCACGGGAACTTTTGCCAGGTAAGAGAGGATTCGGTGGAAAAATAGGTAATCCAGGCAGAGGAAACCAACCGTCAGGGTTAAGAGGAGAAGAAATTTAGTTACCTTCTCTCCGGTGAGGTAAGTCAGGTTGTTTTTAAGGGTTTTTCTTTTAAGCCGGAAAAGAAGGCCGAGTTCGGCGGAAAAGGTCATTTTCTTTGGGAGTCAGAGATCAGGAATAAGGAGGGCATGATTTTTTAAAACACGGCGATTTCCTGTATCTCGGAACCACCGGTCAGTTCTAAAAAGATATCTTCCAGTCGGTTCAAGGAAGTTTGGGCCATTTGCTGTAATTCACCCATAGTTCCCTGGGCAATAAGATTTCCTTTGAGGATAATCCCGATACGATGGCACATTTGTTCGGCAACTTCCAAACTGTGGGTCGACATGAAAATCGTAGTTCCCTCCTGACTGACCCGTTTAAAAATTTCTTTAACTACCCGGGCCCCTTTGGGATCCAATCCCACCATGGGTTCGTCTACGATGAGAACTTTGGGCTGATGAAGTAAAGCTGAAGACATGACTAATTTTTGCTTCATGCCGTGGGAGTAACTTTCTATGAGTTCATCTCCCCAGGCGGTTAATTCAAACATGTCTAGAAGCCGTTCGATCCGTTTTAGACAGACATCGCTCTCCAATTCATAAAGCCCTGCGACAAACTTCAGAAACTCCCGTCCCGTTAGCTTTGGGTAGATGAACGGTCGGTCTGGAATGAATCCAATAATCCGTTTGGTTTCCAAAGGTTGGTGCTGGATATCAAAACCCGCAATTCGAACTGTTCCTGAGGTTGGTTTTAACAATCCGGCCAGGATTTTTATGGTCGTTGTTTTTCCGGCTCCGTTGGGACCTAAAAACCCGAAAAATTCCCCCTGGGCAATTTGGAGGGTCAGATCAGATACTGCCGTGATGTTACCGTATCTTTTAGTAAGATGGTTAATCTCGATGGTCATAATCGGAGAGAGTTAAATCCGTCGGACTTCATCTAATCGATAACATCTTCGCCAGTAATCGAATTTAATGCGCCAGACTTCCCAGAACATCCTGAAGGAATCTCTCAGCAACTTAACGCTACTGGGCCCTCCTGTGTACTCAACAACGACAGGGATTTCTTTAATACGATAACCCAGTTTCTGGGCCAGGAAAAGGACCTCCACATCGAAGCTAAAATCATTATGAAACTGTTTAGAAAACAGGTGCAAGGCGGCTTTTCTCGTAAAACACTTAAAACCGCTCTGAGTGTCTCGTATTTGTTCTAAAAGAACGGCACGAACAAATAGATTAAATATCCGACCGATCAGATGTCTTTGAAAGATATATCTAAAATCTCGAGGACTTAAAATAAATCGAGATTCTTCATACGCCCTGGAACCCAAAGCAATATCGTACCCTTCTTGAAGGCATTTTAGCAGATCTTCTACTTGAGAAATCGGATAAGCTACATCTGCGTCGGTATAAAGCACATACTCTCCCCTGGAAGCTAAGATTCCCTTTCGGACAGAAAATCCTTTTCCTTTGTTTTGCTCATTAAACAGAGAGCGAATCCAGGGCAGATTTTCTGCCAGTTTTGTAATTTCAAGACCTGTATTATCTAGACTTCCATCATCGATCAAAATGATTTCAAAAGTATAACCCCGATCCTTTACAGAATCAATAATTTTTTTTACACTACCTGCAATTTGGTTTCCGCCATTATAGACCGGAATAATAATAGATAAATAAATCGAGGAACCCGGGGTAGAAACCTTCATACTTTTTTCTTGACTCCAAATTTTTACTTTATATAATGATTTCCAATTTAATCTTTTCTCTCAAAGTTACAATTTATATGCCATTTTTATATGTCCATTTTTAATTATCTGATCTTTGTCTCACCAGAAAGGATTTAACCTTAAAGATTTTAAAGAGGGATAGAGCGATGGCCCACAGGATTCTGATCGTGGAAGATGAACCTGGAATGATAGAATTACTAACCGTTGCTTTAGAGGATGAAGGTTATGAAGTTTTTATTGCCAGCAATGGGGTAGAAGGGCTGGAACAAATAGAAAAGAAAGATCCAGACCTGGTTATTTCTGATGTGATGATGCCGGATATGAACGGCTTCGATTTTTGTCAACAGTTGCGCAATAATCCTCGTACGGCTTCGATACCCTTTATCTTTCTGACGGCTAAAAAAGATGTTTCAGATCGGGTCAAAGGTCTAAATGCCGGTGCCGATGATTACATCAGTAAACCTTTCCACATCGTGGAAGTCGTAGCCCGTATCCGGTCTTTACTCCAGAGATCTGAGCGGGTGAAGGTTGCTCAGAGAACCTCAACGGCGGAGACGGAAAAAGACGTCGCCGCCATTAAAGGTAACCTGCAAGAAGTAGGTATCGGAGAGCTTTTTCAGACCTTTGTGGTTCTTACCAAAAAGACCGGCAGATTGGTTGTTACATCGGGGCAACGAAAAGGAGAGATTTATTTTCAGGATGGGAACGTAATCCATGCCATAGTGGATCGACGAAAGGGGGAAGAAGCGGTATATCGCTTACTGACCTGGAAAAGTGGACAATTCACCTTTGATACAGGAGTTCTCCCACCCGTCGCCACTATGAAAAAAAGTGCAGAAGGTTTGCTCATGGAAGGGATGCGGCGTTTAGATGAGTATCACCGTTTGCTGGATCAATTTCCTTCTCCGGATACTCCCCTGGAAGTAACCTCTTTAACCGAAGAAGGGCTAAGTATCCAGGAGTTAAATATTCTTAATCTCATTAATCGGTATTCAACCCTTGACGAGGTTGTTTATCATAGTAATTATAACCAACTGGATACACTCAAATTAATTCTCAAACTCTACAACCAGAAGATTATCCGGGTTCCTGAAAAGAAGAAAAGTAAAAAGAAGCAGGAAAAACCAGACTATGACCAGTTGGCGGATGATCTGTTCGGTTAAAAAAATAAGAAGACTCTAAGGTATCAAGTCCGATCTCTTGAGCCTTGGAATCCCGAAGTTACGATTATGTTATACCCGCAAGGAAAGGCAATCATTGAAAATCTCAAAACATCCTTTATAAATATAGATGGAGTTCTCCGGGAACTAGAAAAAGATAACTTTACCGGGTATATTCGGGTTCGCTTTGATAATTACGAGGGTGCCCTTATTTATGAAGACGGGAAGTTAATGGAAAGTATAGAGGAATATCAGGATGGAAAACCTAAAGTTCTTGGCAAAGAAGCGGTCGTTAACATTATAAAAAAAGTTAAACAAGGGGCCGGAGGATTTGTAACCGTTCAGGAGCTTTCTCCTCAGGTCATTAAAATGATGTTGCGGACGATTCATAGTTCAATCTTATATAAAGACCTTTTATCCGAGTTTACCCAGATTAAAAATCTTCTGGTTACCCTCAAAACCAAGGCGATTACCGGGCACGTAGAAATTCAAATGAACGAGGGCCACGGTCAGGCTTTTATTTTTCTGGAAGAAGGAAGGCTTATTGAAAGTTTGTTTAGCGGAGAAGATGGCGTTACGTTATCCGGGAAAAAAGGTCTGGCTAAAATTTTGGAAGTTGCTAACGAAGTAGGATATGTCATGAACGTATACCAGGTTACAGATTCCGGAAAGGTTAAAAAGTCAACTCCGGCTAAACCTATCCCGACTCCCAGGAAGGAAATAGAGGAAGAGAAAGAAGTTGACCCGGTAGAGGAGGGGGAAGCCGAGCTGGAACCTGTTTCTGAAGCAGAAGAGGAGGAGCTGGAGACCTCAGAAGCATTTTCAACTACGGATATTACAGAAGTGTTGGAAGTGATACAAAAGATCGTGTTGGGAATAGAACAATCCTTAGATCGACTTTTTGGAAAAGGTCAATTCTTCAGAGTCTTTTTGCAGACGCTTTCTCAAAAGTCGGAAGACTATCCGTTTCTCAAATCGCTCCATGACAATTTATTAGCCAATAAGAACAACTTCACCATAGAGGATGCAACATCTCCAGATGAGATGGTATTGGGGATTAGCGACGTACTGGATCAGTGTATAAGTTATCTGCAAACCCCTCAGCACCCCCGTGCAGAAATCGTCTCCTATGCTCAAAAAGGATTAGCTTCGGTTAAGATGGTAGACGAAGAACTTATTCAAAAATACGGATTGGATAGGGCGTTATTTGAACTTCTGGGCTAGAACCTGAAGCGAATCTACTGTGCAGGATAATAAACCATTCCAAACGAGCCTGGACCAACGGTGGCTCCTACGCTGGAACCCATAACCGAAATATAAACATCTACACAATCGTACTGGGCTTCTACCAGTTGCTGCATGGTTCGAACTTTATCTTCAGCCATGGCGTGGGCAAATCCTAAACTAATCTTGCTCCCGGCGGGTATTTCCTCCTTCATGAGTTCTATAAGGCGCTCGAAGACTTTTCCTCCCCGGACTTTATCCTTAGCCGTCGTTTCCCCCTGTTCGATACTGAAGATAGGCTTCAAATTAAAGAGGTTCCCAATGAAAGCAGCCGCCCGACCAATCCGACCACTCCTTTGAAGATATTCCAGGGTATCTACCATAAAGAGCGTCTTAACTTGTGGGATCAGTCTATCCAGATAGTCTAAAATTTCTTTCTTATTTTTCCCGGCGGCTGCCAACTTCGCCGCTTCCATAACAATCATCCCTAAGGCAATACTGGTATTCTGAGAATCTACAACTTCAATGGTGAGATTTTTTCCTTGCTTTCGGGCTAAATCTATACAATATTTAGCCATATTGGTGGCTACTTCGAATGTTTTGCTGAGTTTAGAGGAAAGGTGGATGGAGATGATGGTGTCGGTGATCTGGCTTAATTCGGTATAAACGGTAGAAAACTCCTTTCGAGAAGGAGGAGAAGTCACAGGAGTTTTATCCGATTCTTTCATCTTTTGGTAAAACTCTTCGGCACTTAGCTCTACGGTATCCTTATAAGCCTTCATATCAATAGAAATCGTCGTGGGAACCATTCTAATATCATAGGTCTCTCGCAATTCTTTCGACAGATCCGCCGTGGTATCTGTTACAATTTTCACTTGACCCATACTTTAGATTCTCCTCTTTTTTAAAGCTCTTAATAAAACCCTCTCGATTTAACTGTTTTTGAATTCTCTAGAACAAATTCCGGATTCTGTCAAGAAAATAATGAGTTCAGGAGCCTATACCTGGTATCACAGTTCCCATTCCCCTTTCCTTCCAGGTTCTGCCCTATGTTTTCTTAAGGCAAATAGAGTCTTGAGATGAGAAAACAGGGCTGTAGGCAAAAATGTACTCTTCAAGGGAAGAGGAGAACCCAGGAATCTAGCAACCATCGGTTCCTCCTTCCCGCGTCGGGAAGGGAGGTCAGGAGGTTAGCATCCCCCCTCCACAAGGTGGGATCGTTCCTATGGGGAAGGGGGTGAGGCATACGAAGTTTCAACGTAGAAAGGGTATGATAAAGGAAAACAAGAACCTCGATGTGGTCATTGAAAAAACCTGTTCCTTTGTTAAATCAGGATTCCTAAGGCCATATCTCCCAGAATTTCGGTTATCTTGACATCTCGAATTTGGCGGGACAGATCCAGACCGGTAATGGTACCGACCCGCATGTAATTAGAAGTAAGACCGGTAAAAATTCCTTCTTCATTTCGAGTCTCAAACAGAACCCGAACCGTCTTCCCGAGATAATGACTGTAGAACTGTTGCCGTTTCTTTGCAGAAAGCTCTCGAAGAATTTGACTCCGCTCCTTAATAATTTCAGGATGGACCGTCTCTTTCATTTTAGACGCTTTGGTCATGGGACGTTTAGAGTAGCTGAATATATGGGCATAACTTAAGGGAAGCTCTTCCAAAAGCCTTCGGGTATTTTCAAACTCAGCCTCTCCTTCTCCCGGGAATCCTACGATGATATCGGTCCCTAATCCTACCTCGGAAACTTTTTGCATAATCCGTTCTACAAATTGAACATAATCTCTGACCGTATACCTTCGGTTCATGGCCCGAAGGATCTTATCGTCCCCACTTTGAACGGGAATATGAAAATAAGGGCAGAGCTTTTGCGAAGAGGCCATATGATCTATTACTTCCTCCTGAACAGTGGTAGGTTCAATGGAAGTAATCCGAATACGCTGGATTTCATCGATCTCCTCTAAGGCCTTAATCACGTCCAAAAGGGTTTTTCCTTCATCGGAATATCTTCCAATATTGACCCCGGTCAAAACGATTTCCTTATGGCCTTGTCGGGCCAGCTCGGTGGCTTCCCGGAGTAAATCTCCTAACTTCCGACTTCTTTCACGCCCCCGGGTAAAAGGAATAATACAAAATGTGCAGAAAAAATCACAACCATCCTGGATTTTTAAGTTAGCCCGGGTCACCTCATTATGATTTCCGGTTGTTTCCAGGATAAAATTATCCCGGGATATTCGCCGCGAATGAAGAATGACCGGGGTCGGGAGCTTGAGAGGCTCTTGAACATATTGGGCTAATTTCATTTTATATTCGGTCCCTGCAATCAGATCTATTCCTTCTATTTTTTTAAGGCTATCGACTCCAATTTGGGCATAGCAACCGGTCACTGCAATGAATGCCCGGGGAGACCTCCGAAGGACAGAACGGATAATATTTCGGCACTTGGCTTCGCTATGTTCTGTGACCGAGCAGGTGTTAATAACACACAGATCCGTTTCTTTATCAAAGTCAACAATCTGATAACCCTTCTCCTCGAAGGTCTTACTAATGATGGCAGTCTCGGCTTGATTTAAGCGACAACCCAGGGTATAAAAAGAAGCACGATACGGCACAGGTTTAAAACGTAAAACGTAATGAACAAATGGAATAAGGTTTACCTGGTTGTTTTACCCGGCATTACGTTTTACACTTTCTCGTTCCCAAATAATAATCGCCAATGATCATTGAATCCTATGCGAAATATAGCTTTTAATTCTCCCCCTGTCAACCTCCCAAACCGGGAATTCTCTGGGATTTAAGGGATCGGTTAACCTGTTGACTTAAGGTCAGGTACGGCAACCCTTTGTCTTACTCAGGGCAGATCCTGGATGCTTCTTCCAGGTAATCCATCGTAATTGCCTGATAACACAGGTCCTTAGCAAATTTATAAATCTTCCTACAGAAACTTGACGGAATTTTGAATTCCTCGAGAGCGTTACAGGTTACCCTTGTCATCTCCCGTTGAAGGTATCCTCCCAGGCATTCCCCAGTCCTTCACACAGCAACTCATAGGAAAGAGTAGATCAAACGTCCTCATTTGATAGTGCAGAGGGTCTGGCCGGTTGGAACAAATTGTGCAAATTATTTATCGGCCTCCACCCCTTTCCCCTCTCCCATGCTGTGGACACGTCGGGATAAGGCTTAGTTGGAAGCGCGATGGTACTTTCCTCTCCCCTCTCTCGAAGCTTTCTTCTCTTTACCTGCATTTTTCGATTTCGGAGAAGGGGACTCAAAACTGCTTAACCAGGCTTGGGGATCAAGTAAATTGGAAGTGAAACGGAAGCTCGTATCCAAGCCTCTTCCATGGGGCAGGATAGACTTTGAGGATTAATGACTCGTTTTACAAAAAGAAGGATCTTGCCCGCCTAAAGGGGGTTTAATCCATTTTGCTACTCAACCCGGGGACTCCTTGAACCCTCTCTTAATCCTCGAAATGAAAAATATGGGTAATGATTAGCTCCGCGTCAGGAAGGAGCTTGCAGGTGGCCTGGGTTCCCACTCTCCCTTTACCTCCCGGAAGCGTGAGAGTCCTCCCTTCTCAGGATAACTGAGACTAACCTGCAGGTTATTTTTTCAGACGAAATCCTAAGAAGAGTGGCATGCCTGCGAACGAAATAGAAGGTACCGTATCCTACTCTGCTTACGATTACTCAGTCTTATTTCAGCATAAAGATGCAGTCCCCCCCCCCTCTCTCCCTTCCCGCATGCGGGGAGGGAAGGGGTAGGGCTGCGTCTCTACGTCCAGAGATAGTAGGAAATATTTAATAAAGATGTCAAATAAAATTAAAAATTGTATTAATAAACCATGTTGCCTACCAGCAGGCAGGTTAAATTCGAAAATCTTAAAGTAGGTAAAACGTCTCGTTTGACGAAGGAGGGCAGTGGAAAAGTATCTAGGGCGCCTCCACGATATCTTTTTGCATAGGACCCAGAATGGCCAGTAGCTCGCTTTTTTCTTTTTCAGGCACGTTGAATTTATTCAGGGCTGCGACCAGGTCTTCAACCAAAGCATTAAATTCAGCAGTGGTAATTCCCATTCCGGCGTGGGCCGCTTTCATACTTAGACCGGTGTATTTCTGGGGACCACCAGTTGCCTCCCCGATTTGATTAATAAGGTTGGTTCTAAATCTTTGAGCCCGTTCACCGGTGGTTCTTGCAAATCTCTTATTGATCCGCTCATCTGCAAGGACATTGGCAATAAATTGATCCACCACTGCCGTAATAGCGGGCTCTCCACCTAGACGCTCGTAAAGGGACTTCTGCGCCATTTGCTGATTACCCATGGGCTTTTGGGTTTCCGCAGCCGGCTTTTGTGTCATCGTCCCCTGATCCTTCATCTCTTTTTTCGTGCAGCTTAATAAGGTAAAGACCAATCCCATTATCAGAAACATTCCCAAAAATCTCAGTCGTTTCATGGCTACGCTCCTTGTATCTGTAAGGTTAGTCCGGTGTCTTTATACCCTTTAGACCCCGGGCCAACAGATAAGAATTTTAAAATGAAATCTCATTCCTTTTCATCTCGTAAGAGTAATACGAATCCAAACCGATTTTAGATTTCTGGTTCTCTGTTTTTTGTTTTAATAAAAGCTTGCCTGGAAAGAAAGGCCACTTTCCTTAACAGATACTTCACCCTCCTAATTTCCTTGACGGATCTGTCCTTAAAACTTAAAATGAATCTTGTCTGAACACTTTTTATTCTTTTCATAAGATTTTGAAAGGAGATTCTCACATGAAAACACCCTGGGACATGTACATGAAGGTTGGGATTGTTCATCCTATGGCGTTTCCCGAGACCCTTCGACAGGAAGGTCCTGTTTTTGAAACCATCCGGCGAATTGCAGAAGATGAATTCTTTGGGGCCATTGATATTGTAGGTGCTAAGGATGAAAAGGTTCGAAAGGAAGTCGGAGTCCTTTTGAAATACAGTCGCCTTCAAGTCAATTTTGCAGCTCAATCTGTTCTCCTTCCCCTCAAAGGAGATTTGAATGCAGAAGATCCAGAAGCCAGAAAAAGAGCCATCCAGATAGTTAAGGAATGTATAGACCATGCCGTTGATCTCAATGCGAGTAGCTTATCCATTTTGAGTGGTTACGACCCGGGTCCGAACAAACGGGAGAAAGCCATGGAGCTCTTAATCGATTCCATTAAGCAAATCTGTTACTATGCCCGAGAAAAAGCCGGAATTCCTGTTGCCCTCAAAATTTTCGACCGTGAAATTGAGAAAAAATCCCTCATCGGGCCGGTTGATGAAGCCAAAAAGCTCGCCGAGGCTATACGACAGGATTATCCCGATTTTGGGTTGATTCATGACCTCAGCCACCTTCCCCTGTTAGGGGAAGATCCGGCCAAGGTACTTCCCGTTATTAAAGATTATCTGGTAGCCATGCACATGGGGAATTGTGTTCTGGACAAATCCAGTCCTTTGTATGGCGATCAACATCCCCTGTTCGGCGTTCCCGGTGGTGTCAACGATGTAGAGGAGTTGAGAAACTATCTCAAGACCCTTTTTGAGATTGGTTTCTTAAGGGGGAAAGTACGACGGTTCGTAGGTTTTGAGATCAAGCCCCATGCCGGGGTTACTTCCGAGATGGTGATTGCCAACGCCAAACGTACTTTGACCGAAGCCTGGGCCGGACTGGAAATAAGTCAACTTTGTGTTTTTACCGAAGAAAAAGAAAATCTCATAAATATTGCCCAACAGATTAGCAAGGAACAGTGAACAATTTGCAATGAGCGGGTATCTATCCTCTAGGGTACAGGGTTCATTGTTGATTGTTCATGGCCCGTGAAAGCGTTTATCGAATCAACCCTTGATAAAACGGCTTATCAGCCTGTGAAACCCGAAGTCTTAGCCGAACTCCAGCGGATCCTCGGTCCGGATCTGGTTCATACGGCTCCAGAAGTCCTTGTCTGTCATTCCTATGATTCTCAAGATTACAGTGCGATGCCGGAGGTAGTGGTAGAGCCTACTTCTGCACAACAAATCTCTGAAATTGTCAGGCTGGCCAATCATTATAAAATTCCCATTACCCCCTTTGCCGCTTCCACAGGAAGAACCGGCGGATCTGTACCCATCTTCGGAGGAATCGTCCTTTCCACCCGACGGATGAATCGCATCTTAAAAGTAGATGTAGGAAACCGTCTGGCCATTATCCAACCCCATGTTATCAACGATCACCTGAATCAGGAGGTGGCGAAATATGGGTTATACTTTCCTCCAGATCCTTCCAGTAAGGGCGTCTCAACCGTTGGGGGTAATATTGCAGAATGCGCCGGAGGTCCCCATTGTTTAAAGTATGGCGTTACCCGGGATTATGTTCAAGGATTAGAGGTAGTCTTACCCCATGGGGAGATTGTGGACACAGGCCCCTTTGGGACCCGGGATTATGCCAGTTCTGCTTTGATCGGTCTGATTACCGGTTGCGAAGGAACTCTGGCCGTTATTACCAAAGCTTATATTAAGTTAATTCCCCTCCCTAAAGTTTATCGTACCATGCTGGTTGGGTTTGATGATCTGACCGCTATGGCCAGGACCTTGACTGGAGTTTTTTACTCCGGCATCTTACCAGCCGTCATGGAATTTATAGATAATGCGGCCATTCGTTGTGTAGAAGCCTACATGCATGCCGGACTGCCTGTAGAGGCCGAATCCCTCCTCCTTATCGAAACGGACGGGGATTCTATCTCCACGGAAATCGAATTTAACCGAATCCTGGATATTTGTAAAAATAACGGTGCCGCCAGTATTCAAATAGCGGAAACCAAAGAACGACGGGATCAACTGTGGCTTGCCAGACGCTCCCTCAATGCGGCTATTATGCGATATAAACCGGTTAAAATCGCCGAAGATATTGCCGTTCCCAGAGGAGCCTTACTGGAAATGCTGGAAGGTACAAAGAAAATAGCAGAACAATATCAGGTCCATGTGGTCAACTATGGCCATGCCGGAGATGGAAATATCCATGTCAATATTATGCTGGAAAATGATCCCGAGGAGATTAAACGGGGTGAGGAGGCCATCGATGAAATCTTCCGGCTGACCCTTCGATTGAACGGAACTTGCTCCGGTGAACATGGAATCGGCATTACCAAACGAAAATACTGTTCCTGGGAATTCCAGGGAGCCAGTTATACCATCCAGTTGGCCATCCGAGATACCTTCGATCCGAATCATATCATGAATCCGGGGAAGATTTTTGAATAGAGGCCGGGGACTAGAGACCGGAGACTTGTCTTATTATCTTTCGGCCTCTAGCCTGCAGTCTCATAGATATGAAAAAAATTGGTTTCATCGGTTTAGGGATCATGGGAAAGCCCATGGCCCGGAATCTTATAAAGGCAGGATTTCCCCTCGTTGTTCATAACCGTAGCAGAGGACCGGTGGAAGAGTTAATGAAGGAAGGCGCAGAGGCTGCCTATTCTCCCAAGGAGGTTGCCCAAAAAGCTGAAGTGGTTATTACCATGCTGCCGGACTCACCCGATGTAGAGAAGGTCATTTTGGGAGAAAACGGGGTTCTGGAGGGTGCCAGGGCCGGTACCATCCTCATTGATATGAGTTCCATCTCTCCCATTGTTTCACAAAGAATAGCCGCTGAGGTCGCAAAAAAAGGGGTTAAGATGTTAGACGCTCCGGTCAGTGGAGGTGAAACGGGGGCTATTAACGCAACCCTGGCCATCATGGTAGGAGGTGATCAAGAAGTTTTTGATAAATGCCTGGACATATTTAAGGCCATGGGAAAGAGTGTCGTACGGGTTGGCAATATAGGAGCCGGCGGTTTTACCAAGCTGGCCAATCAGATTATTGCGGCCATCAATTTAGAAGCCCTCGGAGAAGCTTTTGTCCTGGGAGTTAAAGCCGGGGTAGACCCTAATTTAATATTTCAGGCCATTCGAGGTGGCCTCGCCGGTAGTAACATGATGGAATCTCGAATTCCGGCTATCATGGAACGAAACTTTAAGCCGGGATTTAAATTAAAACTCCACCTTAAAGATCTGAATAATGCTTTATCGGCAGCCAAAGATTTAGGTGTTCCCCTTCCCATTACCAGCCTGGTTCAACAGATGATGCTGGCTCTGACCACTCGAGGTTTAGGAGAAGACGATAACGGTTCGCTGGTCAAACTTCTGGAAGACTTTGCAAAGACCGAAATAAAGAAAAAGTCTTAAATAGAAGTGTGGGAGTGTGGGAGGATTTGCACTTACCCTCTCACACTTCCATACATACTTCCACACTTCCACACTTCCACACTTCCACACTTCCGTGTCCTTCTAAAGCTGGGCCCTTTTTAAGAACAAAAGTAACTGGATGATTTGTTCGTTCCGTTGATCGATAATGGCATCGATATCCTGACCTGTATAATCGAAGAAGCCTTTACCGGTTTTAAGACCTACTTCGTTAGCATCAACCTTCTCTTTCATTAATTTGGGGGGTTCAAAGCGGGGATCTTTTAAAGTTTCGTACATATAAACGAAACACTTATACCAGGTGTCTATCCCCAAACTATCCAGAGCTTCAAAGGGTCCAAACAAGGCATAACGTAATCCCAGATGATAGGTCCAGGCCCTGTCTACGTCTTCCTTACTGCAAATTCCCTGCTCCACCAAATTACAGGCTTCTTTCAACATAGCTCCCTGGACCCGGTTGACAATGAAGCCGGGAACTTCCTTACAGATAATAGGAACTTTACCCATTCGGGTTAGGATCTCCTTTGTGATAGAGAGGGTTTCCTCAGAGGTTTTTGCACCTCGGATAATTTCTACCAGGGGTAAAACATGGGGGGGTTGCATCCAATGGGCTCCGATGACCTTATCCGGACGTTGAGTTACCGAAGCCAGCTCAGATATCATGAAAGTAGAGGTATTACTGGCCAGAATGGCTTGAGGCGGAGCCAAAGTATCCATTTGCTTGAACGTGTCCTTCTTCAAACTCATTTCCTCGGGTACCACCTCCATAACAAAATCGGCGTCTCGAAGAGCTTCAGCTAAATCCGTGGTGGGTCGAATCCGGGAAAGGGTTGATTCCATCCGTTCTGGAGTCGTTAGACCCTTTTCGATGAATAGTTTTAAATTGAGTTGGATTCGACGCATACCCCGATCTACAAACTCTTGTTTTATATCGTGTAAACGAACCTGATAGCCATTGTAAGCAAATACCTGAGCAATCCCATGGCCCATGGTACCGGCACCGATAACGGCGACTCTTTGGATATCTTCTAATTTCATAATCCCATTCCCCCCACTTCCTACAGAGGTAAAAAGCAGTAAACAGATGGCCTGTAAGCAGTTTGTGTTCTAATTTCTTTTTAGTATTTTCTGCCGGCTATGGTTTGTTTCCGTCTTTATACCTCTGTTGTTTGAAGTGGCAAACAAATCCCTTCGTTGCAAACTTTATCTTTTTTAAATCTCTTAAAGTGTCGCGATAAGATTTTCTGGAGTGGAGAACAAACCCCTTAGTTCCAAACTCAACCTGTAAGATAGAAATATCCTCCCCTTCAAAACAAAAAACCCCATCGGAAGTCATGGGCTTTCAGGATATTTGTGACTACCCCGAGGTATTACCAGGCCTGGACTTCCAGGGAAGAAATCCCCAAGCCAGGCGCACGGCATGTTGTACCCGTCCTACAGCGAGAATATTCAAAGGGGCATTAATCCCTATCCGTGGATAGGTTACCTGATATCTGTACCATAAATATAATGCAAAGGTTGGCTTATATCTATTAAATCTAAGGCCGCTAAAGCAAACTAAACTCTTCTAATCCCGGTCCTATACCTATCCAGCCAAGGACGGGGCGTGGGGTCCAGACACTTCCCGGGCGCCAGGTTAAGATGCCCCCGCCCCGGTTCCTCCCCCATTTTACATTCGCTTCAAAGTTCCTTCCCCTGCCAAGCGGGGGAAGGTTCAGAAGGGGGCGCTCCTTATGGAGCTTACTGGTATTCTGGTGTCTGTGCCTCCTCATCCTCCTTGGAGGCTTTCAGGGGTAGATTTTTTGAACCTTAACCTCTCCGACTCCCTTTCAGAGAAGGGGAGATTGGAGACCCAGATCATTCCCAAGGGCTCCCTTCCTACGTTGGGGTGGTAGGTCAATCATCCCCCCTTGACATAGGTTAGAAAAAACTTACCCTTAAAAGCTCCCTGGAGGGGAGACTTCAGTAGGAGCAACCCTACCTCAGTTCTCCCTTGAGAGGAGATGGGGAGGGTTCAGACAGAAAAACATGACACTTACTAACTATAACTAAATGATTACAGTTACTGATCAGCGTGGCGTCGTTGACTTTTTCAGGTCTTCCAGGTAGGCCAGGATTTTCCAGATCTCCTCTTCCGATAATTTTTCCCGCCAGGCGGGCATCTGGGTCCCCTTACGTCCGTTCAGCACGACCTCTATAAATGCTTCATTACTGAGCCTGGTAGAAGTGAGGTCCGGCCCTCGACCCCCTTTTTTTCCATGGCAGATTACACAGGTACTCCCGTATAAAACTTTTCCCTCCTGGATACTTTTAGGATCCCCCGAAAAGGGATTCGTCTGCCCTTTCTTCTCCTGGGGCGCAGCCTCATTGGATTCAGCTCGGACCCCAAGAGTCATCGGAACGATAAACAGGATGAGAACAGTCAGGAAAAACAATAGGTCTAGACTTCCCGTCACCCATCGGGGTAGTTTATCAAATCTTCGATGGTCATGAAAGTACTTACCTGGATCGTTCATTTTTAAATTGTCCTGTACTTAAGAAATGGCCTGAGGAACTTTCCTGCAATCCCCTATTTTTAACAGCATTTATCGGCTTCTTTTTGAAGGGTAGGTCGTTTACCTCAGTTCCTATTTAGGGGGATAGTCTTTCAATGCATTTTCTACAGGTTGAGGTTGCCAGTTACCACCGCCGGCAACGTCTGGAGGAAGATTTTCAAGCCCAAAAACCCAAAGCATTCCCCCTTTGGGACTTTGAATATAAAAAGAAGGATCCCCGCCCAAACCGGAGAGAATGGCCACATATTGTTTACCGTCTAACTCATAGGTGATGGGGGAAGCATTAATCCCTGATCCGGTTTGAAATTTCCACAAGACTTTACCTGACCTGGCGTCCAGAGCCATGAAAAATCCAAATTGATCTCCGGTAAATACCAATCCACTTTTGGTGGCAAGCACACCGGCAAACAAGAACAAGGGGCTGGGCATATCCCAGACAAATTTCCTCTTTATCACATCGAACGCCTTGAGATGCCCTATGGTCGGACTCTGACGATACATCTGGTAGTCTACCCCCATGTATACCTTCCCTTTCTCATACTTCACTTCAGAGGCCGGATGGGCGGTTAAACCCATAGCCCATTGATTGGTGGCAAAGAATACGTACCCCAGATCCGGGTTATAAGCCATAGGGAACCAGTTTGTTCCGCCTTCCAGGCCTGGAACAATGGGTTCTACCGTTTTACCGTTGGACAACGGTCGCATCGCCTCATTCACGATAGGTCTACCGGTTTTGGGATCGAGACCTTTGGCCCAGTTGATGCCTTCGACGGTTGGAACCGCGTAGATAAATTCACCGTTGACCCGATTGAGAACATACAAGAAGCCGTTTCTGTTGGACTGTATCGCGGCCTTTATCGGTTTACCGTCAATGGTAATATCTGCAAGGATTGGGGCATTGTTTCCGTCATAATCCCATCCTTCATTGGGTGTATATTGATAGCCCCAATTAATCTTTCCTGTATCCGGGTCCAGAGAGAGGAGAGAGCTGATCCATAGATTATCCCCTTTGCGCAGGTCGGAATTCCAGGGTCCTCCATTGCCGGTGCCCCAGTAAAGCTGGTTCAACTCCGGATCGTAGCTTCCGGTCTGCCAGGTCGTTCCACCCCCGTGCATCCAGGTATCGCCCGGCCAGGTCTCATGACCCGGTTCGCCAGGACCTGGAATGGTGAAGGTATTCCACTCTAGATCTCCTGTTTTTGCATTATAGGATCGGATATAACCCCGTACGCCGTATTCGCCTCCGGCAATTCCGACAATGACATGATCCTTCACTACCAGCGGCGCACCTGTAGCCGTAATCCCTTCCTGCCAATCCCCTATTGTTCTCTCCCAAACCACTGAGCCGGTATTCTTATCCAATGCAACCAGACGGGCATCCAGGGTCAGCACATAGATCAAATCCCCTTTAATGGCAACGCCTCGATTGATAGGACCGCAGCAGAGTACCGTTCCGAGGCCATCTGGATACTTGGGAGCATAATGCCAGAGCATACGTCCATTCCTTGCATCCAAGGCAAATACATGGGCATAAGCCGCCGTGATATAGATCACCCCATCGTGAACTATCGGCGTTCCCTCCAGACCGTCCAGGTTCCCCACGGAAAAAGCCCAGACTGGACGAAGGTTGGCAACGTTGTCGGGATTGATTTGCGTCAGGGGGCTAAAGCGCTGATTGCTATAGGTACGTCCGTAAATCAGCCACTCAGACTTATTTTTGTCTGCATTTAACAGATCTTCTGTGGAAACAGAGGCGGCAATTACCCTCAAGGGGAGTAGAAGTGAAATCCCCACGGCCAGAATTCCAATTAATAAAGTTTTGATAGAACTTTTTATCTTCATGGATCCCTCCTTTTAACTGGTTAAATGGATACGAATTCAGTTTCAAACTTACCCCATAAAAACCCGTTTTCTCAGAAAAAACAGGCTTCTGATTTTGAGCTTTGAGAATGAATTCATAAGAGCTTAAAACGATGGTAGAACCCCTAAGTTTACAAGTCAAGAGTTGTTTACCCGGAAATTTTAAAAGCAGGATGCAGGGAATAGCCTGGCCCGATTACCGGCAAAAATCACCCTTGTAGGGTTAATCTAAAACCATGGATTCGATTTAATCAAAAAAGAAATAAAAATCCATGTCTTAGAATTGCCGTGACCTCCCATGAAGATCATAGGTAGAAATTTCTTTTCCAAATAACTTTTTTATTGACAACCCCGGGATAATAGAAGATATAGAAAAGAATATAAAAAATTTCTCTCCTATGCGATCTACTTGTAGGAATAGGGAGATGAGAGAATTTAGATAGAACTTCCTATAAGATTTCCCGCCGAACCCTATTTCCTTCCATAAGTGGATTCTACTCTTTAGCCAGAAAATTTTTTAAACCAGCCCGATTGGGGAGCTAAGCAAGTTTAAGGGATGATATAGATAGAATGGTTAAAAAGGCATCTCGCAGGGACAACATCATAAAAAGTTTCCCAGGGGCTGATCGCGATTTCAGAACCTTCTAGCTACTTTGGGGTTTTTATCCTGGGTGGCCTGTTAGTAAAATCTAAAACCAAAAACCTTTCCGAGAAGAAAGGAGGTTAATTCTAAATCGGAAGAATTCTCTATCCCTGACTAAATTAGAAAAACACTCTTACACTGTTTACTTAATTTTGCTCTCACAGGACTGCTTTTACTCCCCAACTCCCCTCTTCCCTTGTAGGAGAGGGGCTGGAGGGGTGACTTAAAAGCTATGCAAAACTAAGTAAACAAAGGACTCTTGTATTCTATACCATAAAAAAAGATGTAGGGAAGAATGGTATTAATACCGAATTACCGTTTAAGGAGGAATTCATGATACCTTTTAGACGATGCCTTATCCTATTTGTTGCCCTGTTTTGGGTAGGTGGAATGTATTCTGATGTATTTGCCCAGCAGCGAAAACCTGTTACCGTACCGGGGAAAACATTTCTGCCATTGCGGGTACTGGCCCGGCCTTTCTCTCATATCTATAAAAAACCCGACGGGGAAATTCTAGTGGAAGATGTCCCTGTATTTCAATCTTATTTTGTCTATACCCGTCCGGATGTGAGTACTACGTCGACAACAACTAAAGGTTGGTATGAAGTGGGTAGCGATGTGCGGGGTAAAGTTCTCGGCTGGATGAAAGCAGAAGACGTCATGGAATGGAAGCAGACCCTATGCCTTTCCTATACCCACCCAGGGGGTAGAAAACCCGTATTAATGTTTGAAAAGCTTGAACCTTTACGAGAGCTTCTGAAATCACCGGAGGATCAACGCAAACAGGCGGCGGAGAAATATTACCAGGATATCGAATCGGGAAATATTTCCAAAGATTTTCCTGTTATCTCTAAGGAGCCCAATGACTATATCGATATTGTTGAGCAATTCTATCTTCTCCCCATCCTGGAATACGCGCCTTTTGAAATTGATGGGATCGAAGGAAGACTCCTTAAAGTAGCAGCAGCAACAAAGTCGGAAAGAGGTGGAGGAAACCTTAAGAATCTTATAGGAACTTCAGAAACCGAAGTTGTTGCGGCAAAAAAGTCGGGAGGAGGAAATCAGCAAAACCCGGAGGAGTCTTCCCAAAGCCTGGAAGAACCTTCCCAAAGCCCTGAAACAATCCAGACGCATCCTGAATCTATTCCAAGTAATTCTGAAGTAGTCAGAAAGGTGCAAATGGATATCGTCTATGTAGTGGATATGACCAGCAGTATGGACCCGTATATACAGGCCACTTTAGAGACCATCAAAAACATGACTTTAACCATAACCCAAAATGCTGAAGTTGCCAAGAGTGTTAAATTTGGTTTGTGGGGTTATCGGGATTCTCTGGAAATACCTGATATAGAGTTTGTTACTAAAAATTTTACCCCAGAGCTCCAGCAGGTAAGTGATTTTGTAAATACGCTGGCCGGAGTTCATGCAAAATCCGGTGGAGATTATCCTGAAGATGTTTTCTCCGGAGTCGATGGGGCCATGCGGCAAACCAAATGGACCGAGGACGCTCTTCATATGCTTATCCTGATAGGAGACGCCCCAAGCCACGAGCCGGGCCATAAATGGAACCAATCGGGACAAAGTGCAGATACGTTGCGGACCTTTGCCAGTGATAACGGTTTTTATATTTTTGCCCTCCATATCAAGGATCAAAGGGCAAAGGCGTTTTGGGACCTTGCAGAAAGGCAGTTCCAGACCCTCTCCAAAAATCCAGGATTACAAGGAGAGTCCTCCTACTGGAGCGTGGATTCAAAAGATAAAGCCGGATTTGACAAGGCCTCTCAAGAAATCGCCAGTAAGCTTGTCTATATCATAGAGCAGGCTAAAGAGGGGAAGATTGTGGATGTGGCCTCTACTACTTCTACAGGTAAATCGGAGAAGCCTTCTCAAAAAGAGGACGTTGGTGCTAAGGTCCTGAAGATGGGCTATGCTGCCCTGGTTCAATGGCTTGGTCGGGAAAAAGGAACCAAAGCTCCGCCAGATATCACAGCCTGGATTACCGACAAAGACCTTATGGATCCGAATATCCCATCTCTGGAGGTACGGGTCTTGGTCACCAAAAATGAACTGGATTCATTGAAAACGGTCCTTCAAGAAATCATGACGGCCGGTAGGGCTGGTATGATCGGAGGCCAGGATTTCTTTAAAGCCCTGCAGGCAGTTCCCAGTGTCGCCGCACGGGCTGGAGATCAGATTAGAAACGCAAAAACATTGGCCGAAAGCGGGCTTCTCCCTGAATTTATGCTGGATTTACCCTATAGAAGCCGAATTATGGAGATGAGTAACGAACTATGGGCCAGTTGGAGCCCGGATCAGCAGGAGGAATTTCTCCATGAGATCGATGCCAAAATAAAACTCTACGCAGCCATCCATGATAATCCCAAAGGATGGATTGCCCTGAATCCGGGAGATGATCCCAGTGAATACGTTCACCCCATCAGTTTAGAAGCCTTGCCATAACTGTGAAGGGTATAAAGTATGGGGGGTATGGGAGTATGGGAGTATGGAAATAAATACTCCCATACTTTTCGGTTTCTTCGTGGATAAATAAAATCCATCATCTACGAGAAAATACAAAAGCAGAGATGGGTCCAGGTTCTCATAATCACGCTAAGTCTGAGGTGTATCGTTTAAAGAATGTCGTCAAGAAAAGAGAAAAAGGTGGGAATTTATTTGAACTTAGAATTCCTGAACTTATCCTTTGGGAAGGAGAGTTTATTGCCATTGTAGGAGAAAGCGGATGTGGGAAGAGTACACTGTTGGATATGCTGGGTTTGATTATGCGACCGACCCGGGCAGAGGAATTTACAGTTTGTATCCCTCAAACAGGAGTTGAACATTCCATTATGGACTTATCTGAGGGAGAGCTGGCTAATATCCGAAAATCCCATCTAGGTTATGTGTTGCAAACGGGTGGTCTGCTTTCGTTTTTAACGGCTAAGGAAAATATTCTTTTGCCGTGCTCGATTAATGGGATGAACCAGGTGGAAGACCATATCCAGACCCTTGTCATGCGGTTAAAGATTGCCGATCAGTTGAACAAAAAACCGCAGTTTCTATCGGGTGGACAACGCCAGCGAGTTGCCATTGCCCGTGCGCTGGCGCATCGCCCTTCTATTGTTTTAGCCGATGAGCCGACGGCGGCAGTGGATAAACTTACAGCCTATGAAATTAGAGATCAGTTCAAGGAATTAACCCGACAGATCGGTGTCACACTTTTGATAGTAACCCATGATAAACACCTGGTGGAGGGAGTGGTAGATCGAACGTTTACCTTTGATGTGCATAAAGAGAGTAATGAGTATACTTACTCGGAATGTAGGGAGGGGTCATCGGAAACCCTCAGAGGGAATAAATAACCGACAAAAACTTTTACGAAGAAACTCCATGTCTGCTCTTGAGGAGAAGGTTGTAATTCATAAAGTAAGAAGGTCGAAGGGAAGTGTGCTATGGCTATCCTGGGCCGATCTTCGGCACGAGTGGATTTTAACACTTTGTTTGATAACCGCCATTACCGCCGTTTTATCTCCCTTGTTTATTCTATTTGGCCTAAAATACGGCCTTATTACCATTTATACCCATTACATGACGCAAAATCCTGTTAACCGGGAGATGAGGCCCCTCAGCAGCCGATCCTATGATAAAGCCTGGTTTGAAGAAATAAGGCAGCGGCCCGAGGTTGCCTTTATCATTCCTAACACCCGACAGCTTTCGGCAACAATCATCGCCCATGTAAAAGACAAGGAGAAAAAAGAAGAACTTGAACTTATCCCCACAGCCGAAGGGGACCCCTTGATTTTAGAAAATGGCATGCAAGTACCCTATTCGGGAGAATGTGTGTTAACCCAGTACGCCGCCGAAGCCCTGGAAGCAAAAATCGGAGATACCCTGATTGCTACGGCCAGTCGCATTGTCAAAGGTAAATATGAATACGGCTCCGTAGAGCTTCGGGTTGCAGGCATATTACCGTTAAGGGCCAGCGTTCGAAAGTTGATGTATGTTCAACTCCATATCCTGGAAGCCGTTGAACGTTTTAAAGATGGACAGGCAGTCCCTGAGCTCGGTTGGTCGGGAGATATACCTAAAGCCTATCCTCAATATGATGGACTTGTTGTGATAACCCCCCAGGGGTTAGAGGAGGTTCAAAAGCGAGAACTTCTGATCGGAACAGGTTTCACAAAATTTGAGGAATTGAACAACGATACCCTTCTTTCTAAAACAGGTTTTCAAGTATTTCCCGAAATGGGAATTTATTTCCTCTCTACGGCAAGTAAATCGGTGGGAGAAGATAGCATAAAAAACGTAAAGAGGAAGCTATCAGGTAAAAAAGCTTTTGTCTTCCCTTATGTTTCTCCTATTATGGCCCGGCTCGTCGACTCCTCTCAAAAAGAGATGGCTTCTTTAAATCTCTATGCACTCTCTGTGGATCCTAAAAAGGTCGAAGAAATCGGGATCTCACCGGTTCCCCCCTGGGGAGAATCCCAGACCTCAACCCAGGAAATACTTAAAATCATGTTGCCCCCTGACCTGTTCCCAGGTGAAGAAAACCTGTTTCTAAAAGTAATTAAAGAAGATAAATTTCTGATGTTTCCGGTTTCGGTTGTTTCTGAGCGGTCGCCGATAAACGGTATGGCTTTTATCCCCACCGGGCTTGCCGGAATTCTGAGGTTGTATCAATCCAGGGATCTCCATTACGATGAAAATCATAAGGAATTTGTTCTGGCCAGACGAGGGTATGCAAGCTTCCGGATGTATGCCAGGACCATTTATGATGTGGATGGGTTAAGGCAATTTTTTGAAAAACAATCCCTTCCGGTTCAATCTGCCGCAGAAGAGATTCGAAAAGTCATCGAATTAACCACCTATCTGGATCTGATCTTTTGGCTTATTGCGACGGTCGGAATTTCAGGTACGGTGGCCTCGCTCATTGCCAGTCTTTATGCTTCCGTTGAGCGAAAGAAACGGGAACTGGGGGTTTTACGGTTAATCGGTTTGTCCGGAGCCGCCCTGTTTCGCTTCCCCATTTATCAGGGAATCTTACTCGGGATAGGAGGATTCCTGCTGGCCATAACCCTGTTTGGGATCTTCTCTATGCTCATCAATTCCCTTTTTAAACCCCATGTAGAGAGGTTGCTTGGATTTTCATTGAGTACATTAAATGTCCAACAAAATCTCTGCCAGATTCCGATTCTCTATATCCTCGGGGCCTGGATTGGTACCCTTCTGATCGCAGGTTGTGCCGCCATGACGGCTGCTTTCAGAGTAAACCAAATAGAGCCTGCCGAGGCTTTGAGAGATGAATAATCCCGAGAAATACCTGCCAATTGTTTTTATTTTTATCCTTTACCTGTTCTGGACGATATCCATAGATGCCGCAGACATTTACAATCCGAAGCCTCAGAACGATGACTTTATTTTACCTATGCCTAACCAGGCAAAGATGGTTTTCCGGCGGGTTTTTATCGGGAAGGGAGATAAACCATTTGCCTTGAGAGAATTCAAAGTTGGGGATAGATCCGGTGGCGGGTTTAAAGAGTTTCCGACCAGTGTGATCCTCGGGGGGGCATTTGTTGAAAATAATCTCCATAATCAGCCGGATTGGGTTTATTATATGGGAAAATATGAAGTCACCGAGGCCCAGTATTATGCCGTTGTGGACCCTGGGAAAGCAGGCGATAGCCAGAAGCCGATAACGAATATTTCCTGGTTTGAGGCCCAGGAGTTCATCAATAAATATAACCTCTGGCTTTTTGAAAACGCCCTGGACAAATTACCTAGAAATGATAAAGCGGTTGGATTTTTGAGGCTACCAACCGAAAGTGAATGGGAGTTTGCAGCCCGGGGTGGAAGTGAAGTTCAGCCCCTTGAGTTTGATAAGAAATATCCCTACACCGGACCCCTCAGCAAATACGAGTGGTTTGCCGGACCGACCTCTTCCCATGGAAAGATAAAGGATATCGGCCTCCGTGAGCCAAATCCTCTAGGTATCCACGATATGTTGGGGAATGTTTCAGAAATGACAGGTTCACTTTATCAAATTGAATATTATCAGGGACGTGTAGGTGGTTTTGTGGCTCGGGGGGGTCACGTCCATTCCGAAGAAAGTGCCCTTCGTTCTTCCTTACGGACCGAAATCCCATTCTATCAACTTAACAGCCAGGGTAAAATAACACAAACCAGACAGGAGACGCTAGGAATGCGCCTTGTAATTTCTTCTCAAATTTTTACCGGCCTGGATACCAATAAAAAACTAGAAGAAGCCTGGGTTGAGTATGTAAAGAGCCGGGCAACCCCCGTTCAGCCGGCTCTGACCATCGCTCCCATTACTATTAAAACCAATGCTCAGCTTGCCGATGCCGAAGATGCTTTGAAACGCTTAACCGATGAATTGACTGCACTGGATAAGTCTTCTGGGGTAATACCACCCACCGTCTGGAACCACTTAGGACTCTTGAGTGCTTCTTTCAAAAATATAGAAGCTACCGTTAACAAAGCAGAAAACGATTCCGCTTATGCCTGGGTAAAAATTGCCGCAGAAGCCGCTTTTTTTATTAACCGGGAATTGAAAAGGCTTCCTCGCCTTCAAGATGCCCTCAAAACCGCAGAAAGTATCGGAAGATCGGCCCAGACAGAACTCATTAAAGGACGGGTTGCCGAAACAGAGCAGAATATCGAAGGGGGATTAACGAGATATGGCAGTGCCTTTGAGCAACTGGCAAAAATCAAAGAAGATACGGTGAATCAAGCCTTTGAAGAATACAATAATTATCTAAAATTACAGGGTGCCGATGAGCAAATTAAGGTCAATACCCTGGTAAAAAAACACTTTCAAGAGTATCTTCGGACCAGAAGATCAAACAAAGAGCAATGGGAAGCCGATCTAAAAAATCTCTGATCAGCTTTTTCTTTATTAACCTGTCTAACAAATAAGCTTGCAGAATTTTAGAAATTCTGTAAAGCCGATAGGAAAAAGGGGGAAGGGCTATGTTAAAAAAAATCATAAGCTTAATGCTATTGGTTGTATGGATCGTAGGGTGTGCTACAGACCAGCAGCGAACCAAGGCCCAGGGGGCCGGTCTGGGGGCTGCTGCAGGTGCTGCGGTAGGTGCGGCCATAGGCGCCGCTGCCGGGGGTAAAGAAGGGGCCTTGAAAGGAGCCTTCATAGGTGGAGGAATCGGACTGATAGGGGGTTATGCCTATGCTACCCATGTGGCTAATCTTAAAGCCCAATATGTTAAAGAAGAAGATTATCTGGATGCCTGTATCGCCTCGGCTGAAAAGGTAAATCAGGAAACGCGACAGTATAACGCTTACCTGGAAAGCGAAATTAGAGACCAGGAACAGGAAGTGGATAGATTAATAGACGCCTATAATAGCAAACAGGTTACAAAAACTGAACTCAAGAAAAAGCAACAATCCCTACAGGCCAGTCTAAATGAGGCCGAGAAAAGATTGCAGAGAGCGAGGGATGAAATTGTAATCCAGCGAGAGGTTTTGAGGCGAGAACAGGGACAATCTCAGGCACGTCTGGCTGCCTTGAATGCTAAAATCAAACAACTCGAACAAAGTGTAGCAGAACTTGAGCAAACAACGGAGCACTTAGCTGCCATCAATCAAAAGATGAGCATTTGAGGGATAGGAGAATTCATATCGGCAAGGGTAGCACCTCTTGCCTGTTAAACGGAGGCATTACGATGAAAAAGATTTTAAGCTACATTTTTTTCTTGGGATTCTTGACGAGTTGTGCTACTTCAAGTAATCCCCGGGAAGGTGGATTAATCGGTTATTGGCAGTATAAGGAAGATTATAAAAAACGAATCGAAGAGCGACAACAAAGACTCGAAGCGTTGCGGAGAGAGGGAGAAAAAGAAAGACAAAGATCCCGGGATTTAGAAGACGAGAGGGCCCGATTACAGGCTCAGCTCGATGAGCAAAGGGAGATGTTGGAGCGTTTGGATGTCGAGCTGGAACAACTTAGGGAGATCCTAGCACAATATCAGGCGGAAACCGATGCGAAACAAAAAGAGAAACAACGCGTTGAGCAGGAACTTACCCGGCTAAAAAATGAAATCCAGGCCCTGCGAAAACATACCCAGCTCACGATTCAAGAAAAAGAACAACGCATTCAAAATCTTAACAAGGAAATCGATACCCTTTTAGAAATGGCAGCTTCGCTCTAAGGGCTTAATGGGAAACTCTCTGTTTCTTTAAATCCGGTTCCTTCAGTGAGAATTTAACCCATAGGACAAAGTTATGGACCCACAGAAATGGGCTTTTCTATTCTTTTTCTGCTTGTTTTTTGGATTCAAGACTTCCTCGACCTATTCCCAAGACCAGGATATCCCTTTTTATCTTGAGGCCATTAACCAGATTCAAAAAAATGCCTTTTATTTAGAGCCGGGAACCAAACCCCAGGATATTGTTCGGGAAACTCTCAAAGCCTATTTAAAAAACCTGGATCGTTTCTCCACCTATTTATCTCCGGAAGAATACGCCTCTTTTAAGGCATCTCAGAAAAGCCGCTATGTGGGTATAGGAATGGATATCGAAGTGACTTCCTCCGATCGGATTCTTTGTATTCCCCATGCCCATGGACCTGCGGAGAAAGCGGGGATTAAATTCGGTGATATTCTTGAATCGGTTAATGACATAAGCGTTTCAGGAAAATCTCTTATGGATGTGAGTATCCTGGTAAGGGGTGAAGCCGGAAAGGAAGTTGTCCTCAAAGTTCGACGCGGAGACCAATTGAAAACCTTCAGGGTGAAACGTAAAGAAATACAGGCCAGGTCTGTGTGGATAACCTGGCAGGGAACCCTTCCGGTGATTACCCTCTCATCTTTTAAAAGCAATACCCAACGTGAGCTTAAAAACCTCCTTCTTACTTTGGGAGAAGTGTCTCAAATGGTTCTTGATCTACGAGGAAATCCGGGGGGAGATCTAAATGAGGCCGTTGATTCAGCCATGTTATTTTTAGATAAAAATAAAAAAATCGTAAGTATCAAAACCCGAGCCGGAGTGAGTATCCAGTATAAAAGTACCAGTCTTCCCACAAATAGAACCTCTCAGCTCTTTTTATGGCAGGACAAAAGAACAGCCAGTGCCGCCGAGGTTTTCATCGCTGCTTTGGTGCAAAATGACCGTGCCAGGTCCATAGGTGAAAAAACTTATGGAAAGGGGATAATGCAGGATGTCATCGAATTAAAAGATGGCTCTGCCCTTATTCTTACAACGGCCTTGCTACAAACCCCCAACGGCACCCTGTATCATGGAAAAGGACTTGAACCTACTGATCCTTTGAACATTCCCTCGCCGGAAACAGATCATTACTTGGCAAAAGTTAGACAGTTAATAGAACAGGAAAATTTGTCCCATCCTACATCTTCTATAAAAACAAAATCCGAGTCTATAGATACCCCATCTTCTATGGGAAATAATTTCTCTGAAGCCTCCGTTCCTTCAATCCCTCCGAAGATAGAACAAGAAATTCCTCCTGTTACTTATCTCGTCTGCTTGGATAAAGGTTACAGGATCCAAGAGGAGGCGAAAAATTCCGTTTTGGAAATTCGATCATCCCTTAATCACTTTTCTGATCTCTATTTACTTCAGAGAAGGACTCCAGAAGGGATTAAATTTATGGCCTGTGTTGGTAGCTTTAAAAGTATCCAGGAAGCCGAACACGAGCAGGTGAGAATATCTAAAGCAATGAATCTCCCCGTGTTTATTAAAGAAATCAGGGTTGAGGACTCTGGTGGAAAGGTTTCTAAGCCAACAACTTACAAAAGAAATGGCAAGATCTCTCATCCCTCCGATACCTCTGATTTAGCCTGTTATGTGGACCGTTCTTGTTGAAGGCATAAAATTCAGGATGGGTAGAATATTTCAAGCCAACAGGAAGTGATAAACTCCTTTGCCTTCCTATTCGCACCCTCTGTAGACTGGATCCAGGGATTAGATCCGACTCTTCTTTTTAACCAACAAGGATAAGAAGGTAGCACCGATGAACAAAATAATTGCCCCAAAGGGATGAAAAAAATAGCGGCTTGTAAGCACGTACATAAAGATATCTATGAGGCAGATGAGCTTAATAATAAACGCGAGGATAAGCAAGGCGGTATACTTATTCATAATTATCGTTCTCCTGTAAAGGGTTTGTTAAACTGGTGTGTGTTGGATAATAAATAGTAGGTTAAGCGTCCCGCTTGATCGGATAAAATATCATTTTTATTGACACTAAAATCTTAAATAGATTCAATGAAATAGAGCTGAAATACTTTAATAGAAGATAGCCCTTTTAAGAAAAGGAGGTTAGCAGTGAGTTTAAAAATTATAAAATATCTAGGTATAATGGCCCTTCTCTTAAGTTTAATCCTCTTATGGGATTACCCCGGCAGAGGTCAGCAAGAGCCTTCTCAGACGACCCAGAAGTCTTCTCAAAAGGTCAAAGACCGATTTGTTGGAACCTGGAAGCTTGTTTCTTGGGAGATGCAAAGATCAAACGGTGAAAAGATCCAACCCCCTTTTGGACAAGATGCAACCGGTTGGATCATGTATGATGCGAATGGGCACATGTGTGTTCAGATTATGCGTCCCAATCGTACGAAGTTTTCTTCAGATAATCTTTTGGAGGGAGGGACTCCAGAGGAGAAAAAGGCTGCTTATGAAGGATACATCGCTTATTGTAGTACCTATACAGTCAACGAAGAGGAGGGTTTTGTCATTCATCATATAGAACTCAGTTTATTTCCCAACTGGTTAGGTATGGATCAGAAGCGATTCTTCGAGTTCTCCGGGGATCGGTTGACGCTCAGGCCGCCTCCTTTCCTGTATGCCGGTGAACAGGCGACTGCGCGTCTTACCTGGGAGCGCTTAAAGTAAAAGAGCGAAATACAACCGCATATCCCCTTTGCCGGAAAAGTCTCGGGTTAGGGGGCTTAAGACCTTTCCTCATGACCCGGGATTCTCAGTCCCAAAGATAGGGTCATTCCACCAGGCGAGGGGCATATTTATGGGGTCTATCTCCTACCGATTCCACTTTTATGTGCGGTGTTTTAAAGGCATTAAAGGTAATAAGGGTATGGGTTTCCCGGATGTGGGGAATGGTATGTACTTTGGTCTGGATAATCTCCCCCAGGGCTTCCAGATCAGAAACATAGAATTTCGCTAAGATATCATATTCTCCGGCAACGGAATATACCTCCGAGGCTTCATCGACCTCGATGAGTTTATCAGCTACTTCTTTAACGCGACCTAAATCGACCTTGATAAAAATAAAAATGGCACGCATAGCTATATCCCCTTGTTGATCCGGTCGATCATCTGACGTAACCGACCGAAGCTTTTGCGGTTAAAATAAAAGACCAATCGAGGCAGGTTGGCCAGATCCCCCTCGTCCAGACCCTCATAGGCGGCGTGTGTTTGTTGTATCCTATCCTGGGCCAGGATATCCTTAAATTCAGCGTTCAAGATATCCAACAACTCAGGTTCAATAGGCTTTTGTAACCGAATAATGAGTTGATTTTTTACATAGCGGAGGGAATGGTAAACTTTGTAGAAGTTTAGAATCTCCTCACAAGCCTCATCCACATGATCGGTAACCTTAAAAAGGTGGAGGTCTTCCGGAGAGATAAGCCCTCTTTTAAGCATATGCTGTTCAATATGGGTTTTCCACTCCGACCAGTAAGTTCCTCCAGGGATATCTAAAAAAACAAGGGGAAGGGGCATAGACTTACCAGTCTGAACCAGAGTCAAGGATTCAAAGGCTTCATCCAGGGTACCAAAACCTCCTGGGAAGAACACAGCCGCATGGGTCTCTTTGATAAAGAACAGCTTTCTGGTAAAGAAATATTTAAAATGAATAAGCTTCGGATCGCCTCGAATATACTCATTGGCTTGTTGCTCGAAGGGCAACCGGATATTAACCCCAAAACTATGTTCTCGACCGGCTCCCTTTTGGGCCGCCTTCATAATTCCATTCCCCGCTCCGGTGATGATCATAAATCCATGCTCCCTAATTTTCTCAGCAAACTTAACGGCCTGTTCAAATTCAGGATCTGTTTCTGGAATTCGGGCAGAACCGAAAATGCTTACCTTTCGAATATGTCGATAGGGTGCAAAAGTTCTGAGCGCCTGCCCCATATCTTTCAAGGTATTATAAATGATTTTAATATCACCACGATCGGTATTGTTTTCTAACAGCTTTAAGATATTTAAAATAATACCCTTAACAAGTTCGGTATTGGGGGAATCCTTATATAAATTAAGTAGCTGAGTAATATAGGTTTCGCTGTCTGGATTTGAAAGGGGATCTGTATTCATCTAAAAGGATGGGTGGATGGGAAGATAGGAGAAGTAAGGGCGGATCTAGGATCCGCCCCTATTTCTTGTTCTCCTATTCTCCCACTCTTATTCCTGCTGGCTACTTTGGATTTTCTTCCTTAACAACTTTAACTTTAAGCTCTGCAATAACTTCGGGATGAAGCTTGATCGGAACCCTGAACACCCCAAGAGATTTAATGGGTTCTTCCAGATCGATTTTCTTTCGGTCTATCTGAATTTTATTTTCTTCTAGAAAGTTAGCGATATCGATGGATGTTACCGATCCGAAGAGTTTATCACCTTCCCCGGCCTGTCTTGTAATAACACAAGATAAACTTCTGATTTTCTTGGCGATCTGTTCAGCCTGTTCCAATTCTTTTTGTTTCTTCCTTGCTTCAGCCTCCTGGAACCGCTTAAGGATCATCAGATTCTGGGGAGTAGCTTCCATGGCTAATCCTTTTGGAATCAAATAATTCCTGGCATATCCATCTGCTACCTTAACCTGGTCCCACCGTTTACCCAGCTTTTCTACATCCTGTTTTAAAATCACCTGCATGTTAGAAGTCCCAGGCGATGGATCCTGGGAGATGAGGGATAAAAGAGAGGGCCGTTCTTCATCCCCCAGGACTCATCGCCCAATGAATTATTCTGCCGTGAATGGAAGCAGAGCAATATGTCTTGCCCGCTTAATGGCGGTGGTAAGACGCCTCTGATGATAGGCACAGTTACCGGATATTCTTCGAGGAACTATTTTTCCCCTTTCGGTAATAAACCCCCTGAGACGTTTTTGATCTTTATAATCGATATAAACAACTTTTTCTGCACAGAACCGGCAAACTTTTCTACGTCTAAAACGCTTTCCCTTGGGTTTAAACATAACACTCTCCCTCCTTACTCGATTTCTTCATCAAACGACTCATCCGCCTCTTCCTCTTCATCATATTCTTCTTTTCCTTCTTCATACTCATCATAGGCATGCATACCGAATTCTGAACCTACAAACTGGGTATCCAGAGTATATTGCCCGTATCCTGGAGGTAGTTCACCCGGTTTATCACCTAGTTTTATAATATTATACCGAAGAATGTGATCGGTTAATTTATATCTGCGGTCGAGTTCGCTCAGGACTTTAGAATCGGCATTAAAAAGCAAAAGAACGTAATACCCTTCTTTCTGTTTTTTGATTTCATAAGCCAGGGGTCTTTTACCCCATTTATCCACCTTAACAATTTCTCCTCCGTTACCGGTGATTACATTCTGAATCAGATCAATGGTTTGATTAACTTCTTCCTCAGAGAGGGAAGGGTTTGCAATAAAAACACTTTCATAAATTCGCATTTTAACATCTCCTTTCGGCTAAACAGCCCCGGTTTGTAGAGACAATCTCTCCCTTTATAATAGAAGCCCGGGATGGAACCTGTCAGATCCAAGACGAGCCTCCGGTTACCTCTACTTCCGGAGCAAGGAGCATATTATTGGGATTTGGTAGCAATGGCGAACCGATTAAACCCGGCAGTCTTTGCCGTATCCATAACGGCTACTACCCATCCGTGCTCAACTTTTTTGTCGGCTCGGATCACTACCAGATGATCCTGACGCTCTAAATTAAGTTGTCTCAGATTGGAATATAATACTTCCTTTGTAACCTTTTGCCCATTTAAAAAGAGAGTATTATCGTTGGTTATCGTTATGACGATACCTTCCTGTGTATCTCCGGTTCCAGATTTGGCAAGAGGTAAATCTACACGGATTCCGGGTTGCTTTATAAAAGTAGTAGAAATCATGAAAAAAATCAACAGCATCAATAAGACATCAATAAAATTGATTACATTGATCTCAGGTTGGTAGCGACGTTTTCTCTTGAACTGCATGGATAAGTATGGGGGTATGGGAGGATGGGAGTAGAGGATAGCTGTAGTTCTACCCTTATACTCCGATCCTTCCACCCTTCCATCCTTCCATCCTTCCATCCTTCCACCCTCCCATCCCCCCATCCTTCCACACTTTTCCGGGTCCTTCATGGATAAAAGTCCTAACTTAGGAAAAAAATGCAAGGGTATCGAGACGTAAACATTTTCAATTTTCCGTTTCCCCGGTCTCTGGAAAAGAGGTTATTCCAGGTTCTGTAGGAGGTGGTTTAAGGGAGTCTAACTCCTTTTGTAGATTTTCTAGCTCTTTTTTCTGCTTTTTGATTACCCGAATGAGTCGGATATTTACTAACCAGCCGGGTATAGCGGTAGCCAAAGCCCCTATAAGAATACAGGCAGCGATCAGATAGGCAAATTGAATAGGCTGGGAAGCGTAGTTCCCCAGATACGGTAAATTAAAGTGGATAACAAACGCTTGCTGGAACATTTCTAGGTTATTGAGAACAAAGTTCACAATGGCGAGGAGAATACCCAGGGTTAGAAGGATGATGAGAATAGGAACCAAAAAAGCCATAGATAGAGACAGTGAGCAGTAAACAACAATCGGTGAATTACCCGTTTCTTTACTTAACGACCTCCTGCCTGCTGTTTTTAGTAAGGACGATGGGCGCCCGTTGCCCCTACCGGTATCTCTCCATCGCGTTATTCCAGCGACCTTGAATTTTTAAAATCAAGTCAATGACTTCCCGAACGGCCCCTCGTCCTCCGGGGCGTGTGGTGATGTAGTGGACCACTTCTTTTACCTCGGGGACCGCATCTGGAACGGCTACCGAGAATCCCACCCGTTTCAAGACCGGAATATCGACAACGTCATCTCCTACATACGCCATTTCTTCAGGTTTCAATTGATATTTGACCCGCAAAGCTTCATACCCTTCTAGCTTAAAAAACACCCCCTGTAAAACATCGACGACTCCCAACTCCTCAGCTCTTTTTATAACGGTTTTTGAGACACGACCAGATAGAAAGGCAACCTTTAATCCAACCCGCTGAGCCATCCGAATTCCGTGACCGTCTTTCACATCAAAGGCTTTGATTTCCAAACCACTATCATCTATAAAAATCCGGCCATCGGTCAATACACCATCTACATCTAATAGGAGAATTTTTATCTTTTGGATCTTCTCTTCCAGTTCGGGGCTTAGCATAGTTCATTGTTTAAACAACCCCTGCCCTTAATAAATCGTGTAAATGAATAAGCCCTTCCAATTCTCCGGCTTCATTGAGAATTAACAGGGAAGTGATGGCATAACGTTCCATCATTTGAAGGGCAGTAGCCGCAATTTCGTTTTTTTCGATTGTTTTAGGGTTTCTGGTCATAAACAACTTAGAGGGCTTATCTAAAATATCGCCCCCTTTTTCTAAGGCCCGTCGAAGGTCCCCATCGGTGATGATACCCGTTACTTTCCCCATTTGATTGACCACACTGGTGACGCCAAAGCCCTTAGACGAAATCTCACAAATAGTCTCTTTCATGGGCGTATCTTCTGTAACAACAGGTAATTTTTTCCCCACATGCATAAGATCTGCAATCCTCGTGAGCTTTTTACCGAGATTTCCACCGGGATGGAGAAAAGCAAAATCCTCCACTTTGAACCCCTTTTTATTGAGAAGGGCAATGGCCAGGGCATCGCCCAGTGCCAATGAAACCGTTGTACTGGTGGTAGGGGCCAGTCCTAACGTGCATGCTTCCTGTTGCACGTGGATATCCAAAACAATCTCGCTATTTTTTGCCAGGGTTGAGTTCTTATTCCCCGTCATGGAAATTAAAGGCAATCCCATCCGCTTAATCCATGGGAGGAGCCTGCAGACCTCTTCGGTTTCCCCACTATAAGAGATAGCTAAGAAGGTGTCACCTCGAACCACCCCCCCAAAATCACCGTGGAAAGCTTCGGTGGGATGGAGAAAAAAAGCCGGAGTTCCCGTACTGGATAGGGTAGCGACGATCTTTCGCCCGATTAATCCAGACTTTCCTACTCCTGTTACAATTACCCGACCCTTGCAGGCATAGAGAACTTCAACGGCCTGGATAAATTCTTCTCCCAGCCTATCTGCAAGCCTCAATAGGGCTTCCGACTCAATTTTTAAAACCTGTCGAGCTAGATCGATAAGAGATACCTGGTTCACAGGGATATGATAACTTTTCTCCAGGAGAACTGCAAGAAAATTCTCCAACCCTCCCAGAGAGTTTTCTTCCCTTATATATAACCCTTTTACCCGTAACGAGACGCTATAAGGACTGAAACCTTCTAATTGCCAAAAAGCATGTTCAATAACTCAGCGAGCCGATAACCTGCCAGAGCAATACGCTCACGGGCTACCCGTTGGGATTGAAAAGTATAATCTTCCGTAAGCCTTTCACCTTCTGGAGTTTTGTAAACCATTGTCCGAGCAATCTGATAACTCTCTTCAATCCACCTGTCAGGATCCATTTCTTTCCATTCCTTATGTGCATCAGGTGGATAGGCAGATAGAATTTCATCGGCATACTTCTGGATACGCTGCTGATCTTCTTGACTAAGTGGGCGCTGGATAGTTTCAAATTTAAATAAACCGGCAGCTCCATCCCAATACCTGTGTAAGTTATTCACCCCCTCAATATCGGTAATAATTTTGAATTCATTACCCCCTCGGTCTCCTTCCTCATCATTGTTTTTTTCACTATAGCGATTGATACAATGAAGCGGTTGGTGGGCATCTCCTACAAGGTGTAAAAGGACCCCTAGGGCCTCTGCATCTTTCTCTTCAGAACCGGTCCCTATTCTCAGGTTTTCGATGCTTGAACGGAGATGTGAAAGTATAGGGTCGGACGGTAACGGTATTTCCCTGGGAGGAACTCCATCAAAATAAGGCTTATTTATAAAATGCCACGTTTTAAGTGCCTCATAGGCAGGGTCATCTCGAAGATCATCCAGCCAACATGCGGCTGTAATGAAGGTGTAGGTCTTTTCGTGGAATTTGATTTTTTGTACAAGCGCATCCAGACGCTCTCTTGCTTTATTATTCAACCTGTTGTAGGCGATCTGTGCAATCACCATATGAGTTGTGTAATCCCAGCCAAATCCCTCGGGTTGAGACATACAGAGTACCGAGGTCAAAAATAAAATTATCCCTGGTTTCCGTATCATCTTTCCTCCTTATCGGATACCCAAACGCCCATGATTTTCTGAATGACCACAAAACCGGAAAATTCCGGAGTGATTTTCATGGGAGATCTATAGGAAAGTACCCCATCCTTTCCAGACTTCTCCTCTGCTCCTTTGCCTTACCGGAGTTTGGAATGCTTAACGCATGACTTCCACTTCAGGAAGATCCTCTGAGCTTATTATGATAATTTTTTCCTATTCTTTTTTTTCAGATAAAATTATTCTACCCAAGGGTTTTTTTACTGGCTATGAAAAAACTTTTGACAGATTCAGTCGAATAATATTAAATTCCCTTGGGGGTATAATACGCTAGGTGGTATGGCACGGTATTACTCAGCTAGAGTTATGGATTTTTAGGCCAATACCTGGACGAAACGCGTTTAGATAGTATATATTGTTTGTAGGAATCTCAGGTATCAAGACCAAGGAGGAAAGAATTATGGATATACCCAAAGAAAAACTGCTTTGGATATATGAAAAAATGTTACAGATCCGAACCTTTGAAGAGACTATGGCCGATGAGTTTGCCAAGGGAAAAATTCCCGGGGTTCTTCATCTGTATGCTGGAGAAGAGGCCGTTGCCGTTGGATTTTGCGCCCATTTAAGGGATGAAGACTATATTACAAGCACTCACCGGGGGCATGGTCATACCATTGCGAAGGGGTGTGATATCAAACGCATGGTTGCGGAGCTGTACGGTAAGAAGACGGGTCTATGTAACGGAAAAGGTGGGTCGATGCACATAGCAGATGTCGATAAGGGCATGTTAGGGGCCAATGGAATTGTCGGGGGAAGTATTCCTATGGCCTGTGGAGCTGCTTTAACGGCTCAATATAAGAAGTTGGATCGGGTGGCCGTCTGCTTTTTTGGGGATGGTGGAAGTAACCAGGGAACTTTCCATGAAGGTTTGAATCTGGCCTCCATCTGGAATTTACCGGTTATTTTTGTTGCCGAGAACAACCTGTATGCCGAAGCGACGCCCCAGCGATACCATCAAAGGATTCAAAATATTGCCGATCGGGCTTCCAGTTATAACATACCCGGAGTTGTGGTAGATGGAATGGATGTCTTTGCAGTTTACGAAGTAGCCGACGAAGCCATTCGAAGGGCGAGATCTGGAGGAGGACCTACCCTGGTAGAATGTAAAACCTACCGTTTCTACGGTCACTATCAAGGAGATGCGCAGCGCTATCGGACTAAAGAGGAAATCGCAGAATATCGAAAACGAGATCCTATTCCTCGCTTCAGGGAACGGGTTTTATCCCATAACCTTTTATCAGAGGTCGAACTCAAGGAAATCGAAGAAAAGGTGAAAAAAGAGATTCAAGACGCCATTGAGTTTGCAGAAAAAAGTGAGTACCCGGAACCGGAATCAACCCTCAGGGGTCTCTATGCAACTCCTTTGGTATCTGAATCGTATGCATTATTATAAGATATGGCCATAAGAGAAATAACCTATCAACAAGCCATTCAAGAAGCTTTGCGAAGTGAAATGCGGGCCGATCCCACTGTGATCCTCTTGGGAGAGGATATTGCCGGAGGGGCGACTACGGTAGATGAGGATGCGTGGGGTGGACCATTGGGGACAACGCGAGGATTTATTAAGGAATTCGGGAAAGAGCGTGTTCGGGATTGTCCCATTTCTGAAGCAGGGTTTGTAGGGGCGGCTGTAGGGGCAGCCACGACCGGACTACGACCGGTTGTGGAATTGATGTATAACGATTTTCTCGGAACCTGTCTGGATCAGATTCTAAACCAGGCTGCCAAGCTCCGGTATATGTTTGGAGGAAAAGCTAAGGTTCCTATGGTCCTCCGAACCACCATCGGGGCAGGTCTTCGTAAAGCCTCCCAACATTCCCAGACCCTTTATTCTATCTTTGCCCATATTCCCGGCCTCAAACTCATTGCTCCTTCAACTCCTTATGATATGAAAGGACTTCTCATCTCCGCTATTCGAGATGACGATCCCGTCGTTGACTTCGAGCATAAGCTCATATACTGGAAAAAAGGTCCTGTACCTGAGGAGAGTTATACAATCCCTCTGGGTAAGGCAGATATTAAAAGACCCGGTAAAGATGTAACGATTGTAGCCATCTCCCGTATGGTAGATTTTTCTTTAGAAGCCGCCAACAAATTAGCCAGTGAAGGAATCGACGCCGAGGTCGTAGATCCGAGAACTCTCTGGCCTTTAGACGAAGCCACAATCCTGGAATCTGTCAAGAAAACCGGAAAAGTGGTGATCGTGGATGAGAGTACTCCCAATTGTTCCATGGGTCGTAATATCGCAGCCATTATCGCGGAGAAAGCATTTGACTACCTGGATGCCCCGATCAAGTGTGTCAACGCGCCTCCAACTCCGGTTCCTTTTAGTCCGAGTTTAGAAGATTTTTATCTTCCCAATCCGGATAAAATTTTCAAAGCGGTAATGAGTCAGTTTAAGGATTGATCGGGTTCTTGGGTCCATAGTCCGTTGCCTGTTGTTTTGGGTTGGTCCTCCATCCCAAAGCATCCGGGTGATAGACAAAACCATTCAATGACGGACTATGGACTAAACTCAACGGGCACGGGGCATAGGACAAATTGATGAAACTTCGAGATAAGGTTGCTTTGATTACAGGAGCCGGTTCGGGAATTGGACGTGCAACGGCTATTCTATTTGCAAAAGAAGGTGCGAAAGTGAGTGTGGTAGATCTGGATAACGAACGCGGGGTGGGTACCGTTCAACTTATTAAGGATCAGGGAGGAAGTGCAATATTCATTCGAGCCGATGTCTCACAAATTGAAGATGCCCGACGAATGGTAGAGATAACAGTTAATACCTGGAATCGGTTAGACATTTTGTTTAACAATGCAGGGATTTCTGTCGTAGGTACCGTGGAAACTTTAACGGAAGAGGAATGGGACCGGGTGATGGGAGTTAACTTGAAATCGGTCTTCTTGGGGTCTAAGTTCGCAATTCCCCATATGAGGAGACAAGGGGGAGGTTGTATCATTAACATGGCTTCTGCAAACGGGATTCGACCCTATGCTAACCGTGATGCTTATTCGGCCTCCAAAGGAGCTATTATTTCCCTTACAAAAGGGATGGCTCTGGGGTTTGTAAAGGATAATATTCGGGTTAACTGCCTCTGTCCTGGAACGGTAGAGACCGCTATCCTTAATGGAGTAGCCAGTAAGCTTTATGCTGATATGGAAACAGCTCGTCAGGCTTTTATGGCCCGCCAACCCATGGGACGAATGGGTAAACCCGAGGAAATTGCCTATGCTGCCCTCTATATCGCTTCCGACGAGGCCGCCTTCATGACCGGCTCTGCCCTTGTTATCGATGGGGGCATGTCACTGTAAACGACGCTTCTTTCGCACTATCCCCACTGCTTCGTAAAGTCTTTCCTCTCACCTGGAGGATTCCTATCCATTTAACCGGTAAGATCCGGTACCTTCCCAACTCCACCCCTGAGAGCATACGCGCCAGGACAAAGATTAATGAAAAGCCCTAATTTGAAATCCATAAACTTTATCCCGGTACCCGGGGGTTGAGAAAGTGTACCGGCTAAACTAATACGGGTCCTTATCTGGAAAACTCCTTGACTTTTAAGCTAAAATAAGTTAAATTAAAGCGCTGAACCCGGATAAGCTTATTTTTTAATAAGAGAAATTTGCTTTTTTAGAAAAAGCTAAAAGGAGTCATAGCAAATATGTGGATGTCGTTACTTACCTCTCTCATTCCTTCAAAAAACGATAGAACTTTAAGAAGTCTTCAACCTATCGTTGATCGGATTAATTATTTAGAAAACCGTTTCCTCAGCGAAAAGGAACTGAAAGAAAAAACCTTACGCTGTCGAGAGGGACTGGCCCAGGGAAAAAGTCTGGGAGAAATATTCCCGGAACTCAAAATACTCGGCGAGAAAGCTTTAAAGGAAAAAACTGCCCTCTGTCGGCGAGAACTGTCTGAAGAAAAGGACTTAGCCCAGGTACTCCCAGAGGATTTTCGGGTTATGAGTGACGAGCAAATCCGGGGGATGACAGAAATTTTTAGAGCTCGATTAAAGGAAGGGGTTCAAGAAGGCATACAGGCTAAGTTGGAAGCTCGAAGGGAAGTTATTAAGTTTCTCAAGGAAAAGTTCGGAGATCAGGAGAATAAAGAAAGCGCTGTGATAAACCTCGACCGATGCCCGCAAGACTTTTTAACCCGAAGTGTCATCAGCGCTCTGGAGAAGGAAATCGAAGAAATTGTTAAGGAAGTAAAAGATGAAGCGGACTTTGAAGGGGTGAGTGAGAATACCCTGACAAAAGGTGTTAAAGCTTTTATCCATGAAGCGATTTATAAAGAAATGCAGCGGGTCTTAGACGAAATTCTTCCTGAAGCTTTCGCCGTAGTTCGAGAAGCCTCCAAGAGAACTCTGGGAATGCGGCATTTTGACGTTCAATTAATGGGTGGCATAGTGCTGCATCAGGGGAAAATCGCCGAGATGAAAACCGGAGAAGGGAAAACTCTGGTTGCAACCCTTCCTGCTTATCTCAACGCCCTTTCTGGAAAAGGTGTTCATATTGTAACCGTTAACGATTATCTGGCCCGACGAGACCGGGAATGGATGGGCAAGATTTATGAGTTTCTGGGAATGACGGTTGGAGCCATCCAGAACTACATGGGTACTCAGGAAAGACAGCAGATTTATAACTGTGATATTACCTATGGGACGAACAATGAGTTTGGATTTGACTATCTGCGGGATAATTTGAAGGATTCTCCCAAGGATCGGGTCCAGCGGGAATTGGCTTATGCTATTGTGGACGAGGTGGACAGTATTTTGATCGACGAGGCGAGAACGCCCCTGATTATATCCGGAGAGGTAGAACAGGATTCCCACCGCTACGATGAGTTTAAACTTCCCGTCAAAAATCTGGTGGCACGACAACAAAATATCGTTAATAAAATCTTCGATGAAGTCCTCAAGTATGATGAAACGGATCCGGATGCCTATGAAAAGTACGTTAAATTGCTTCAAGTGGAGAAAGGGGATCCCAAAAATAAACGACTCCTTGCTTATATTGCCGAACACAAAGACGCCAAAAAGATGATGGTTCGGGTGGAAGACGATTTTATCCGGGATAAGCGTATCCATGAGCTTCAAGAGGGTCTACTCTATGTAATTAATGAGAAGGAGAATAGTGTCGAGTTGACCGAAGAGGGACAGAGAATTCTCTCCCGGGGTGAAGAAAATCTCTTTGTTCTCCCAGATCTGGATACGGAGTTCTTCCAGATCGAACATGATGAATCTCTCAGTCGGATTGCGAAGGAAAACGCCAAGCAGCGATTGACTAAAGAGTACGAGGAGAAAAGCGAGAAGCTCCATAATATTCATCAACTCATTCGGGCCTATACCATGTTTGAAAAGGACGTGGATTATGTGGTGCATAACGGAGAAGTTATCATTGTCGATGAATTTACAGGCCGTATGATGCCCGGGCGTCGGTGGAGCGATGGACTTCATCAGGCCGTAGAGGCCAAGGAAGGCGTTAAAATTGCCAAGGCAACTCAGACCGTTGCAACCATTACCCTTCAGAACTATTTTCGTCTTTATAAAAAGCTGGCAGGTATGACAGGAACTGCCGCAACCGAGGCAGCCGAATTCGCCGATATTTATAAGTTAGACGTGGTGGTTATTCCCACCAATGAACCCATGATCCGGGTAGATTATCCCGATGTCGTTTACAAAACCGAACGGGCTAAGTTTAATGCCGTCGTAAATGAAATTGTAGATTGCTATATTAAAGGTCAACCTACCCTGGTAGGAACGGTCTCTATCGAAAAGTCGGAGAGATTGAGCAAGATGTTGGAGCTCGTCCACTTAAAGAAAATTTTAAGTCCTGAGAAATTCGAACAGCTTCGACAGGTGTTAAAGGAGCGCGGTGAAAAAGGGACCGAAATTCCCCATCATGTTTTGAATGCCAAACATCACGAGAAAGAGGCCATGATTGTAGCCCGGGCCGGGCAGCGGAATGCAGTTACCATCGCAACCAATATGGCAGGCCGCGGAACGGATATTGTACTGGGTCCGGGAGTTGTGGAACTGGGAGGTCTTCATATCATAGGAACGGAACGCCATGAAGCCCGAAGAATCGATAATCAGTTGCGCGGACGCTCCGGACGGCAGGGAGATCCAGGATCTTCCCGATTTTATCTATCTCTGGAAGATGATCTCATGCGAATCTTTGGCTCAGAAAAAGTAGCCGCCATTATGGAACGGTTCGGGGTGGATGAAAATGAGCCTATCGAGCATCCCTGGGTTACCAAAGCCATTGAAAACGCCCAGAAAAAGGTAGAAGGCCGTAATTTTGAGATTCGAAAACACCTCCTCAAATACGACGATGTAAACAATAAACAGCGGGAAGTTATCTACACCCGACGAGATCATATCATCTACAGTGAAAACCTCAAGGGAGATCTCTTCGATATGATCGAAGATGTGCTCTATGATCTGGCCGATAAATACGCTCCCGAAGGCCAATACCCTGAAGAGTGGGATTTGAACGGGCTAAAGACGGAGCTTCTGGATAAATACTCGGTATACGTTTCCTTTGAAAATATAGTGATCGAGGAATTAACCTGGGAACATCTTCTGGAAATTCTTCGTAAAGAATTTGAGGAGAAATATGAACTGAAAGAGAAAGAGATTGAAGGAATTCCCGACGATATTTTCACCTATGCCTTTGGAGAGATTGCCCCCGGAGAGACCAAAATGAATGCCTTCCTCAGATGGATTATGTTGAAAACCATCGATCGGAACTGGATGGCCCATCTGTATGCCATGGATCAACTCAAGGAAGGAATCGGTCTCCGAGGATACGGACAAAAGGACCCCCTTCTGGAGTATCAGAAGGAGGGTTATGAAATGTTCTCCGAAATGATAGACCGAATTAACACAGAAACGGTCGAGGCGGTTTTTAAATTCTCTGTCGTAACCCGAAAAAAATCCTCCCTTGTCACCGCCACAAGTGAAGTCACCAACAATACCTGGGGTATCCATATCGATACCGATGCGCTCCAGACCAATACCAGCGAGTCTGAGGTCAAACAGGCTCCAATCGTCCGACAAACACCCAAGATTGGTCGTAATGATCCCTGCCCCTGCGGAAGTGGAAAGAAATATAAAAAATGCCATGGAGCCTAGGCTAAAAGTATCCTCTTCACCTGCCTTTATCCCTGCCTAAACAAGGGAAAGGAGAGGTTATGATTTTTCTGGAATCTTATAGATAAAAATCGAATTGGCAATCTGTGCCTCAGGTTCCAGGTTCTTAAACATCTCAAAAAACTCCGGAGACAAACGATAAACCCGCCCTTGTGCATCCATCCGAATAAAAGGAATACCCTGTAAATAGGCTACACTGATGGCATAAACTCCATGCGGGGATAAATTGGGGAATTGATGGGCTTGAATTCCATAAAGGCCGGGATCTACCCACCCAAAGTATAAAAGGTTTATTCTTTCAATCCCTTGTTCTGTTAAATACTTCTTTAATTGGATAAGACCCTGTCCTACATCTAGATTGGCATCGGATAAAATCCGGTATCCGTTTCTGGGCCCACCTGCGAGTTCATTGAAATAAGACAAATAGTTGGGGTAAACGCTCAGAGATGAAATAAGATACCAAAAAGATAAACCTATAATCAGGGCAGTTATCCGGGTTTTTTTGCTTTCAGGAGTAGGCTTTTTTTGAAGGGAGGGGGTATCCTGTTGGTTTTGAGCCTTTCGAAGGAGGATCTCCTCCCCGCTCACGGGGATGGGAGAAGGGGGATCCTCAACAGATTCAAAGCAAGGGGTAGATTCCTGCGCTTTTTTATTTTTCTGGAGAACATGAACGGTCTGACCCAAATAAACAAACAAAAAGGGAAATATCGGAAGAACGTAGCGGATTCCGAGCTGAAGCCTGACAAAAGAGAAGGTTATCAGAATAACCCCTGTGGGAACCAGAAGAAAAATATCATCCACCCGGGGTCGTCTATCATCGGTAGCTCGTCGCAAAAAAATCAGGATCAGGAATATAAAGATAGGAAGGGGTACTTTAAATAAGAGGACAAACAGATAATAGTACCACCAGCCGGTTCTGGAAACTTCTCCCAGAAGCATAGTCTCGGAGCCGTATTCCTCCTTTACCTTTTGGTTATCAAATCCTTTGAGGTAATAAAACGGCAAAGGAACCGGGATATTCTTGAGAAGGGGATGATTCAGAGGTTTTAAAAAATTACTGGTAAAATGGTAACTTCCCAACGGAGAGAAACTTCCCTGAAAAGCATAACCTATATGGACAGTAAGAAAGGCTATGAGAACGATCCCCAGAAAAGGAGTCACCAGGGCCTGTCGTCGGTTGTTTGTCGTACGGGATTTCCCACGAGAGCGGATAAACTGCCAGCCCAGGAGGATGGGATAGAGGATCAGCAGCAGGAGGCCTGTAAACTTGGATAGCAAAGCCAACCCTAAGGTTATCCCGGAGAGAAACAGGGTTAGAAGGTGTAAAGATGTGGGACCGTACGTCCTGATTTTTAAATAGTGATAAAAGCAGTAAACGGCCAGAAATATCGTAAGACTGGTTCCTAAATCGACGGTAGCGAGACCTGACTGGGCCAAAATATTAGGGCAGAATACGTAGAGAAATAGAGAAAAACATCCTGCCGGGGTTCCATAAAATTCACGAGACCATAGGAAAACAAGAAATCCCAGAAGACCTGAAAGAAATAAGGTCATGAGCCGGGCATAAAAAAAGAAATGAAGATATTGGGTACGGTTGGCCCGCATAAAGTCCATACCATAAAACCAGGGTCGTACAGGTACTTCTTCAGAGTCCCAATAGTTGCTCTGGGGTAATCGGATCTCCATAAACAGGAGAGGAAAGGCCGTAATCAGTTTGATGAGAGGAGGATTATGACTGTACATACGAAAATCTCCCGTTTTTAAATAGGAGTATCCGGCCGGGAGATGGGCGAACTCATCGTAGGTTATCGAAATCTGCCCCATGCTTAAAAAGACCTGTAAACCCAGGATAAGCAAGAGAACGACAGGAATCAGAAAGAATAGTCTGGAAGGTTTCATCGGTTTATTTTCCTGCAAAATCTCCTTTACTTCTGAATATTTTTACATCTTCGGGAAGTCTGGTAAGACTCATCACCGGCCATTCACCCAGTTTAGAGAGACCTAAGATTTTGAATTCTGCGGAATCCTCAACTTCTATCCCACCGTAGGCAAAGAAGTGATGATTAACCGGTCTTTGATAAATGGCTTTTCCCAATAAAATCGGTGCCCAGAGTTCATTGTAGAAAATCTTCGTAGGCGAGTGACCTGCTTGCCGGTCAGGCAGGGAAAGGGATCGGAAAGGTTCCAAAATATAAACCGGTTTACTTTCTGGAATCTTAAGCTCTCCGGTTTCTTCCTGAAAAAAAGAAGGATCATCCCCGTTAAGCAGAATACCGGAAGGAGCATAATACCGAATAACAGGTCCATAAGCTCCTATGATATATCCGGGGGCAAGAAGATAATACCCATTCTTTTCGATCCCTTCGAGATAATTACCCATATCTTTAAAGGATTTATAGCCGTACTTATTTCCGGCCAGTGTCAAAAGAGAGAAAATAAACAGGGACGTCAAAGTGAGGATAACCACACCGCCTAACAAAACGGAACTTTTAAGTTGGTCATGTAGAAATTTTCCGATCAGAAGGGAAAGAATCGGAGCCACCATAAGAACATAATAGCTGTGTTTGTGGGTACTTAGATAAAAGATGAGATAGATCCCAAAGAGAATCAAAAGCAGAGATACGGCAGGGAATGTTTCTACCTCCTCCTGCCGTCGCCGGAGTAAAATCCAGATGATGCTGATTCCGCCAAGGAAATAGATGACGGGAGTAAAGCCCCAGAATATCTCTGCATGATGGAGCTTTAATAAGGAAAGCGTGGGGACGCCCAAAATTCCCCCCTGGAGTTTCTGAATACGCCAAAATTCGGCCCCGTTAAACAAGATATGATACAGATAAAACGGTAAAGGGATAATAAGACTGCATCCCAGGAAAATGAAAAATTTCTTATTGAGCCAATTAAGATTCCCATTTCGAAGGGTAAAACCTGTTTGATTCCGGCAACAGGTTTCCCAGAGTATGAGGGAAGGATACATTAAAACGGCAAACTGTTTTGAAAAAAGAGATAAACCCAGACTAAGCCCGCTGAGGATTTTGTTCCGGTATTCGTGGGCTTCTAAGGATTTCAGATAAAAGTAAAGGGCAGTCAAAGCAAAGAAAATATAAGTTGAATCGACCTGCACATTTCTTCCCACCAGGACATTCATGGGGATAAACGCCAGAAGGCTCGCAGCAATAAGCCCGATCCTTTTATTGAAAAGTTTTTCTCCTAGAAGATAGACCCCATAAAGGGTTAGCAGGTTAGGAATTACGGAACCCCATCGGTCCACCGCTTCTGAAACCCCCAACAACCCATTTAGGAGGAATATCCAGTAAGAGTGAAAAGGGGGAACCATATAATCGATCTCACCATTCCAGGTTTTAGGATAGAGAAGAGAGCCTTTAAAATATTCTTTTGCAAGGAGGGCATAAAATCCTTCGTTAAAGGCTTGAAATCCATCAAAGGGCTCTCCGATCCGGTAAATTCGGATGAGCAACCCTCCCAGGAGAATAAGCCCGATCCCGGCCGTGTCTAAAAGAGAGTGTTTATATTTGAATTTGAACAACATCAAAAAATCTGGCAGGAGTCGGGAGTCAGAATTCGAACTGATTTTCCGACTTCTGGCCTCTCAACAGTTATCCGGAGATCAAGCCAAAAATAGTTAACGGAGTAACAAAAAAAGTCACTCCCTCTTTTTCTTTTCCTACTATCCGGCAAAGCCAGGTTTGGTTCAGTTCCAGGTAATAGAAAACAATTTCATAAATGCCAGAATTCGGCTTACGGTTGAGGAGTCCCTTCGGATCCATTGGATGAATGAGAAGGGTTTTTCCGGGAGTAGGCCAGCTTCAGATTATTCTGGGATTTTACATAATCCGGTTTCAACTTTAAGGCCTGATTGAATTCTTCGATGGCCTGATCGAGAAGACCTTTTCGATAATATAAAACTCCCAGATTATTGTGGGCTTCGACATAATCCGGTCTGAACCTGAGTGCGCTCTGATAGGCAGATATGGCCTCATCCCAACGTTTTTGCCGATCATAAAGTAATCCCAGGTTGTAATGGGCTTCGGCATGCCAGGGGCTCAACTCTAAAATTTTTTGAAATTCGGCCTCTGCAAGATCTACCTGATCTTTTTTGGCATAAAGAATTCCCAGATTGTAACGGGTTCCCAGGGCGGTGGGTTTGATTCTCAGGGCCTCTTCGTATTCTTTTTTAGCTGCCTCCAGGTATCCTGCTTGAAAATATGCAGTTCCCAGATTATGATGGACCAGGTAACTATTCGGTGATTTTTCCAGGGCGTCTGACCACAGGGTATAATCATTGAACCAAACCGTATTCCGTTCCATAGTGAGAATAGAATAAGACAAAAGCAAAAAAATGGAGCCAATTAAAGCGAGGGCACGTGGGAAGTCCGGAGAGAATAGGCGGTTATGAAAGGGAATTTTGAATTTGTCAAAGAAATAAAACAGATTTTCTAAGGCAATTCCCAGGAGGATCGAAAGACCTATGGATGGAATGAACAGATACCGGTCTGCCACTAAGGTACTGGTGGAGATTAAATTCGAGACCGGCAGCAGGGTGATGAAAAACCAACTCAGGGCGAAAAACACGCGCCTCGAAAGGGTATAACTCTTCATCGTCAGACCAACAACGATAAGCAAGGTGAACAAGGGCAACAACGTGGATAATTCCAGGATAGAAGCGGCTACAGGGATTTCATACCAGACCGATAGATTCACCGGGAAAAAAAAGTGCTGAAGGTAATGCCAGAGCACTTTGGGAACAGTCAACAGCGTTAGATAAAAGCTTCCGCCGTGGTATTCCTGTATAACCCCGGCCACCTGGGAGACCTTGATGTGAACATATGTCAGCAGGGCACTGACTAAAAAAAACGGTAAATAAATTGGGAATCTTAGCCGGATCATCCGAGGGTGACTCTCAGGTCCATTTTTGCAAACCTCATAAAGGACCAGTACAAGGGGTAAGACAAGGGTTGTCGCCTTGGACAGTAGGGCCAGGGTCAAACTTAAGAGGGCTCCCAGGTATTTAAGTTGAAGAGAAAATTTAGTCTGACTCCCGGATCCCTCCCTTTTCACAGGCTTTGATTCCAGATATTGAACAAATAAGAGAAAAGAAATCAGAAAGAAGGCCAGAGAAAGGACATCTTTTCTGGCCGATAACCAGGTAACCGACTCTACATGAAGGGGATGAACGAGGAAAATGAGGGTGGATAAAAGGGCAAAAGGTGGGCGTTGGAAAATTTTAGAAGCCAGGATATAGACCAGGAAGGTATCGAACAGATATAAGAGCAGATTAGTAATATGATAACCCCGAGGATCCAATTTCCAGATTGCATAATCCCAGGCATAGGAGAGAATGGTAACAGGCGTGTAGTTACCCACCAAAATGGATGAAAAAATCTGATAAATATTGGACCGACTCAGTTTCTGGATAAGAGTGTTTTCTACAATATAACTTTGATCATCCCAGGAGAGAAATCCGTTTTCCAAAGAGTTTGCATAGAGAAGGCCCGTTATGAAGCCCAGAAGGCCCAGGATCAAAACATAGGAATGCAGGATTCTCTTCCTGGATAGGTATAGGAAAGACTCTCGTTTTGTAACCATTGATACGTCCTTTTAAGCCCTTCTTCCAGACTGACCTGGGGTTTATAATTTAAAAGTTTTTGAGCTTTTTCAATATTAGCTTTTCGTCGGGTTATATCATCCCATTTACGCCGTTCGCGATATTGGATACCGGCCGGATTTCCGGTGATCTGGTTGATTTTTTCGGCCAGCTGGATAATTTCCGTCTCAATCCCCGTTCCAATATCAAAAATCTGACCGATTCCACTCTCTTGCGTGGCAGCTAAAAGGGTTCCGTGCACGATATCTTCCACATAGGTGAAGTCTCGGGTTTCCTTACCGGTTCCGGTTATAATCAAAGGTTGTCGGTTCATAGCCCGCCATATAAAATTTGGAATTACACTTCGATAGGGACCCGGTCGGTCATAGGGACCGTAGGAATTAAAGTATCGAACCACGGTGGTTTTCAATTTATGGAAGTGATGATAAAAGTGGACGTAGCCCTCTCCACTCAACTTAGAAATGGCGTAGGGTGTTTCTAACTTTGTGATAAAATCTGCACTGATTAAGCCGGTGGAGTTTCCATAAATACATGAAGAAGAAGCATATACAAAACGGTTTACAGAAGCTCTCCGGGAGAATTCCAAAAGGCGTAAGGTTCCCAGGGTATTGGTGAGGAGATCTGCTTCCGGGTGCTCCACAGAATTTTGATTGGCAAAATGTGCAGCCATATGAAAAACAAGTTCTATAGGATATTTTGTAAATATTTGCTCTAAAAGATTTATATCTAAAATAGAGCCCTTCACGAAAATAACCCGGGCGTCGTTGGGACAATTTTCCCTCCTTCCCGAAGATAGATCGTCTAACACAACCACGGTACAGTTATTTTCAATTAATTGCTTTACAAGATGACTTCCAATGGCACCTGCTCCACCCGTTACTAAAACAGTTGGCTCTTTAAGGATCACCTGGTGTTGAGAACAACGAGCGGTGAACATTCTGTTAACGGTTCGTTGTTATTGGTTAAAGGGTTGATGGTTTTGAGGATTACTTCGTAAAGGGCCATCCCTCCTCGTAGGAAGCCCCTCCGGTTTGTCATAAAGGATAAAATAATCTTGAAAATCTTGAACAGGAATAAGAACAGGAATAAAATGTTTCAACATCCATGCCAGGACCTTGGGAGGATTTTAGTCGAATTTAAAAATATAAAAGCCGTAACCGACTCTGTCTATGGGCTTATAACGGCTTAGCCAATTGGTATGTACCCCTTGAGTCTTAGCAAAGAATTCGCCCCGGATGAGGGCATGGGTGTTGAGGGCATAGATGCCGGGAGAGGGTTTTTCTTGCCAGTCCTCCTTGCTGAGGCGTTCCCATTGGATTCCGTAATAATCGGGGGAGGCGTTCCAGCTATAAAGTAGCTTGATTTTGGAAATATGGTGTTGATCCAGATAACTTTTTAATCGCTTCAGATCCTGACCCCATTCAAGGTTCGAATCATCGAGATATTTATAGCCTCGAGCAGGTCCCCCGACCAGCTCATTAAAATAAGCCAGATAATCTGGATATATACTCACGGTAGCTATCAGGTACCAGAGACCCAGCAGGAACCCAACAAAGTATCCCCGGAGTCGATGGTGAAGGAAAAAATCGATCAGCCGACTGACAAAAACGAATATCAAAGGGTAGATGGGCAAAATGTATCGGATTCCAAGATTATGGGCAAAAGCACAGGTAAAAGCCATGAAGATGACAATGGGTAGAACTAAGAAAGCATCGTCTATCCAATCCTTAGCAGGATACTGCCTGATCAGGATAAGAGTAAGGACGAGTAGGATCAAAGTCGGTATCGGAGTCTTAAATAAAAATGCCAGGAGAAAGTAATACCACCAACCCCCTTTTTTAAAGTGACCCATCAAGTAGGCAGGATAATCGGGATTATGATCTGCGTTCACACGCATCATGCCTTTCACATAAAAAAGTGGATCGTGGGGAAAAAAATAAACGACATAAAGAACCAGGCTGGCCATAACCAGTATGATCGGGTAAGCCAGGGTGAAATGCTTTAGCCGGGGGTAAAAATTCTTAGACCGCAAGACCCTAGAGAGCATAAGAGTAGCCCCCGTTTTTTCTTTAACTTTTTGCCCTTTAGATAGGGTTCTATCTTCGGGAGACCATAGTGCCGACAGGACTAGTAGCAGAATTAGAAGAGGAAGGAGGATCATCGCAGAAAATTTTGTCGCAAGGGCCAGACCCAGGCTTATCCCGGTAGCTATAAGATTCCTCTTTCGGCCTTCTCGCACAAACTTCCAAAGGTAGTAGAGGGTCATGAAGAAAAAGCAACTCAAGCCCAAATCCATGGTAACAAGACGTGAATGGGCAAGGATATTGGGGCAGAAAGCATAAAGGAAGAGGGCCATCACTCCTGCGAGGGTTCCGAAAAGCTCGTAGGCCCATTGATACACATAAATCCCTAAGAGAAGGGAGAGGAAAACTACCGGTAAGCGTCCCCAAAAAAGTAGTTTATCCGCGTCGTTTCCATACATGTAAAGGAAATAAAAACCGAAGCGCCACTCGTCGGGAGGATCGCTTTTCCAGGCAGGATCTTCCAGATTTAAGAGGGGATTCAAAAAGAGCAGGGGAATTCCACAAAGTAGTTTAATAAGAGGTGGGTGTTGTAAATTGAGGCGTAACTGTCCGGTTTTAAGATAGGTATAGCCGCTGGGAAGGTGGGTCGTTTCATCACTGGAAGCGTTAAGTAACCGCATGCTAAGTACCGCTTGCAGAAAAAGACAGACAAGAAGAAAAGCTATCGAAATCCCTGGAAATCGTTTATGGATGAATCTTGCTACGGAGAGGCCCATATATCCTCCAACCGATTAACATCATAAAGGTCCACAAGGTTATAAAAACACCCAACTTATAAGAAAATGGTTCATAGGAAAAAGTAACCTCATAGCGACCGGGGGTTAATAGAATTCCTTTGAAGAGGTAGTTAACTTCTAGTAGCTCTTCGGGAATTTGATTAACCCGGGCCCTCCATCCCGGAAAGAACGTATCGTTCAATAAAAGTAGTCCAGAGGTGGGGGTTTCAATGTGGGCAGAGAGCCTGTTAACCGTTTCTTGGGTGATTTGTATCTGGGGTTTCCGGTAATCTACAGCCGATGGGTGCCGGCTATTTACCCCGGAAACGATCAGATTTTCGAGATCTGAAGTTTGAAGCTCAGGCCACATTTCGAATCCGGTACTTCCTGCTTTCCCAACGGGTTTCAAAACCAGGGCCAGCTTTTGGGGTTCGTAGGAATTTTTAAGCATCCAGTTGAACAGGTCGGACTCGGTCTGGAAAACCTTGATCTGCCTTATAAATACCAATCTAGGTAAATAGAAACGATTTTCATAGACCTGCGGCTCGGACGTTCCTCGGTCGGTTCTCAGAGTTAGGACATATCGTCCCCCCAAAAGACTGAGGAGTTTGGAATCTTTACTCACTTCCAGTTCTGTAACCATACGATCGAGTTTCTCAAGGTCCATGACTCCGGATCCCCGAATAGAAGGAATCCGGTAGGTAAGGTGACTGAGCAGAAAATGTTTTTGTCGGGCGAGTTGGGTTTCCAGAGTGTTTCTTGGATCCAAAATGTAAGACTGGATGCTTGAGGTGTCTTCTACAAAAAATCGGAAGAACCCCTCTTGCTTTAATTTAGATTTGAGATTGTGGATAAGAGGAATTTCTTGAACAAAGAAATCATAATTCGCTGTAAGGAATTGGGGAGGATTCATTAAGCTCCGATCTAAAAAAAACAAAGTCAGAAGTCCTAACTGGAAAACTTTTTTAGATATTAAAGAGTTCCGCTGAAATCCGTAAGTTAAAAGTCCAAGGAGGAAGAAGAGTATGGCCGATTTCAGAAATGAAAAATAAACCTGATGGGGAACTTTTTTCGGAAGGAGGGGAATAATAAAAGGAGAAAGGGAACCCAGAAGGCTTAAAAAGATGGCTATCAGGAAAAGACTCAGATAGCTTTTTTTAGGTACAGGCTGTCGGGAAAGGAAAATCCGGAGTCCTTCCCCAACAAAAAAGGATAAAAAAAAACTGCAGGTGCAAAGAAGCGAACGGGATATCGGATGGTATCAAACTTTAGATAGTGATAAAAAAGGGGATAAGCGGGAAAATAATTTCCCAAAGAAAGTAGGACAAAAATGGTTAGTGAGATGGCAAAAAAAGTCCCTACCGTTTTTTCCTTTAGAGAAGATCGTAAGCCGTAGTAAATAAGAAAGATGGGTACGATTCCCATATAAATATCCGGTACCCAGGTCTGAATATAGCCCCAGAAATATCCGTAATAAAATTCAAAGAAACGGGGAAGAATCAGTTGAAGCAATTGCCAGGGAGGTAAAGACCATTTGGTAGCTACGGTATAACTAAATCCCTGGGCCCGGGTAGAATAGCGGATGTATTCCAGAAAAGGGAGTAGTTGAAAGGCCGTCACTCCCATAAAAACCAGTCCTGCGATTCCTATATCTCCCAGGAGCCTCAAGCCCTTGGATATACCGATCCTGGACCAGATTGAAACTCCTGGATCGATTTCCTTCAGGTTCCGGGTAGATTTCTTTATGGGTATATTTTTAAAAATAATTTCATAGCCTATCCAGGCCAGGCTGACTCCCAGGGTCATTAAGACGTATTGGGGTTCTCCACCTAAGAACTGAATTCCGAGAAAGATACCCAGCCAGATCGCATTTTTTGTCCTGGCTTTTTCATGGCTTATAAACCTTCGGGTAAAAAGTAGAATGAGCGGCATCCAGATTAATGAGGCCAGGTTATTGGTGAGATCGATCAGGGAGACCAGATATCCTGAAAACATAAACGTAAGGGCCGACAGGAGGGCGCTCCCGCTGTTATATTGAAATTCCCTCATCATCCGATACATAAAAAGTCCGGCCAGAAGGAAATGGATAATGATAAAAAGATTAAAAGCCAATCTCAAGGGGAAGAGAAAGAAGATCAGGCTGAGGGGGTAAAGTACGTGGGATTGAATCTCAGCCTGAAAAGGAGTTCCACATCCCACATAAGGGTTCCACAGGGGGAGGATGCCCCTTTGCATCTGTTCCAAAACAAAGTGTTTAAGGGGAAATACAAAAACTGCGATATCCCGCAGGGCAAAGATTTGGTTGGCGAATAAAACCCGTCCAAAGATGGAAACCAGGAAAAGGGCGAATATTCCCAATTCTGGGATCCGAATCCTATGAGTAGAATCGCGAATGACTTCTGACTCTTGATCTCCAGGCTTTGATTCTCGACTTCCGGTTTCTGGTATCTGGCCTTTAGAGGATTCCATCTTTACTTCTCAATCGGTAGGTTTTATGCCTTTGAATAAGATCTAAATATCCCCATATGGTCCGAAGGATTCTCATCCCGGACCCACCTTCTTTTAAATCGTATCGGAGGATGAGGGGAACTTCTCCAATCCGAGGGGTGAGCGTACTTAGCTTGATCAACAGATCTGCCATCCCGGAAAATCCATATCCTTCTATGAGGGCTTCTCCATAACGGGCGAAGCCCTTTTTCAGGAGGCCTACTCTATAGCCGCGATAAAAGGTAGAATAATCCTGGACTCCCGGAATAGGAATCAGACGTTTTAGCAGCCAGGCAACTCCTAAACTGAGCAATTTACGTAACCAGGGAGCTTTGACCATTTTCCCACCCGGTTCAAATCGGGAGGCAATGACGATATCCAAAGGCTCTTCAAGCTTCTTAAGAATATCCAGGATGACATAAGGATTTTGGGTATTATCCGAATCCATGGTAATACAAATATCATTTTCCTGGCCTAACTCACAAATCCTCTTTAAGGCTGTTCGGAAAACCTGGGTGATGCCTCGATTTGTTTCGAAGTTAATCAGCTCGATTGGCATAACCTTTGCGAAAGATTCTACTACCAGGGAAGTATGATCGGTACTCCCATCGTTAATAACCAGGAGTTGATAATCCAGGGAAAAAGCCTGAGCAATACGACGGATACGTTCTAAAAGCTTTTCTAGACCTTCTTCTTCATTATAAGCTGGTAAGACGATATATAACATATTCCCTAATCTTATATGCAAGATCAGATCCAAATGGGGGATCAACCCAGGGATCTATCTTAAAAAATATGGCCGATTTATCTGTTCGGGTGGCACTTATTGGTTATGGATATTGGGGTCCCAATTATGCACGGGTCCTCCATGAATTACCTGAAACCAGGTTAGTGGCCGTTTGCGAGGTCAATCCAGGTAAACTCCAGCAAGCCTTGGGTCGTTATCCTCACATTGAGGGTTATACGGATGTAAAGGAGATCCTACGCAGGAAAGATATAGATGCTGTTATTATTTCTACTCCGGCTTCTACCCATTTCGAGCTTGCTCAGGTTGCATTAAAAACGGGTCGGCATGTCTTGGTAGAGAAACCGATGGCGTTGACTTTAAAGCATGCGGAGAAACTCTGTGATTTATCGGAACGAACCGGGTGCATCTTGATGGTGGGCTATACGTTTCTCTACAATGCGGGGATCCGCAAAATGAAGGAATGTATGAGTCCACGGGATTTTGGACGCATCTACTACCTTCATGCAACCCGTACTAATTTGGGACCCATCCGTCAGGATGTGAATGCGGTTTGGGATCTGGCCCCCCATGATATATCTATTTTTAATTATCTTCTAGATCAGCAACCTCAGTGGGCCAGTGCTGTAGGTACCCGCATGCTAAACTCTATGCGTGAGGATATCGCCTTTATTACCCTGGGTTATGCCCATGATGTGATTGCCAATATCCACGTGAGTTGGGCGGATCCCAATAAAGTCCGTGAAGTAGTGGCCGTAGGGAGTCGTCGACGGGTGATATTCGACGATCTTAACAACCTGGAACGTGTGCGTATCTTCGAGAGAGGGGTCTCGGTAGGAGAATCGGTTGCCGAATCCTACGGCGAGTTTAAGCTGCTGGTGCGGGATGGGGATATTATCAGCCCCAAGATAGAACCCAGTGAACCCTTAAAGAACCAATGTATTGATTTTATTACGGCCATTACGATGAACAAGAAGCCTTTCTCAGATTGTCGATTGGGATATAAAATTGTTCAAACCCTCGTTGCAATTGAAAAATCCCTGCAAAAACAGGGTCTTGCGGTACCTATTAAGATCGAGGGTTAATGTGTTATGGCTAATTACTCCCTGGAGAGCCGGGTACCGGTAGAATTAGGTAAGGATTGTCTGGTGGATCCCGATGTGATATTGGGATATATCCCGGGACGCAGGATCGAACTCCAACCGGTACGAATTGGAAAGGAAGCCCGGATCCGGTCTGGTACGGTGATTTATGCTTCGGTTGAGATTGGGGATCATTTCCAGACAGGGCACCATGTGGTTGTACGTGAACAGACGAAGTTAGGTCATGAATGTTCCATATGGAACAACTCTACCGTAGATTATGGCTGTATTCTCGGAAATCGGGTTCGTATTCATTGTAATGTGTATGTAGCTCAGTATACGGTCCTGGAAGACGATGTGTTTCTCGCACCTGGGGTCATGATTGCCAATGATCCCCATCCCATTTGTACAAAATGTATGCAAGGGCCTGTCATTGAGCGAGGTGCCCGGATTGGTGTAAACGCGATCCTTATGCCCCATGTCACCATCGGTGAACAGGCGTTGGTGGGTGCGGGTAGTCTGGTAACTCGGGATGTACCTCCACGTACCGTGGTCCTCGGCAGTCCTGCAAGAACTGTTGGGAGGGTAGATGATCTGGAGTGTCCTTTTGGTATTGTAAAGCCTTATCAGGACGGTCTGGATGTGCGTCACCGTCCCGAATGGGAAACCGTACCCCCTCTTCCACGACCGATTCAAAGACCAGACCGATGAGTCGCAGGCTGTGGACAGGGATTTAAGGGCTTGCGACCCAGGATTCATGATCTGTTACCCACAAATTATGAAGATCTTAACAGCGACCTTTGCTTATAATGAGGGTGAAAAAATCCGACGTACTCTCCTCCGGCATCCCAGGGATCGTTCCTACGATCTGCTGGTTATGGATGATGGATCCACGGACGGGGCTTTAGAAGGATTGCCCCTGGATGATATCATTGTATTGCGTAATCCTACCAATCAGGGAATCGGGGCGGCAATGAAGCAGGTCTTTGAATATACCTTAAAGCACGGTTACGATATCCTGGTGATCCAGGCGGGTAATGATAAAGATGATCCGCTTGAAATTCCACGTCTCTTGAAGCCTATCCTGAACAATGAAGCCGATTTTGTCCAGGGCTCTCGTTTTCTACCCGGAGGGGGTTATGGGAATATGCCTGAATATCGAATATTTGCTACCCGTTACCTTCATCCTCTCCTGTTTACATTGGCCGTTGGAAAACGGGTGACCGAAAGTACCAACGGGTTCAGAGCCTTTCGTACGCTTATTTTACAGGATTCCCGCATTAATTGGAGACAAGAGTGGTTAAATAAGTACGAGCTGGAACCCTACCTGATGTATAAAGCAATCAAACTGGGCTATCGTCATTGTGAAGTTCCTGTGACCAAGATCTATCCTCCTCACCCACTGGATTATACCAAAATGAAGCCTATTACCGGTTGGTGGAGTATTCTACGACCGGTCTTTTATTTGTGGCTTGGACTGAAAAAGTAACCAAAGGATCACTTCTGATTCCCGACTTTCAGTTTCCGGCTTCTGACCGACTACTATGATGGATCAGAGTGTTAAAGATCATATTAAGTGGAGCCAACACTGGAGTAACCTGGATACGGTGGCAAGGGTTAGATCGTCCTTCCTTAGCATGATCAGGAGGAAAGTCATTGCAAAGTCGGTCGGCAAGTTTATTGAGCATCATTTTTCACCCCAGGGTGTGTATTTACATGCAGGATCCGGAACGGCAGAATCTGATTTGTTTATTAACAAGTATAATCGAAGATTCATTGCGGTTGATTTAGTTCAAAAACCGTTATTAGTTGCCAGAAATCAACCGAATTCCTATATGTGTATGGTTGCGGATATTAAACATTTGGCTCTTAAAGACCAATGTGTGGATGGAATCTGGAATGTAGGGGTTCATGAACATTTCTCCCCCCAGGAAAATGGAACAATCTTTAAAGAATTTTTACGGGTTTTAAAGCCTAAAGGTAAATTGATTATTTTTTGGCCCGGGATGTTTACCCCGTATATGCTCTTGAAGGATGGTCTGGAGTTCTTATGGAGGCTGTATAGACCTGGGTTTCGTTTTTTTCCGGAGGAGATTAATAAAGCAAGGTCAAAGTCGCATATCAAATCTGAGCTTGAAAGGGCCGGATTTCGGATTTTATCTATTTCTCTCAGCCAATATGATTTATTTGTGTTCTATGCAGCCGTTGCGGAAAAACCTTAAAATCTTTGGGGCCGTTCACCTTTACCTCTGATCCTATGTCAGACCGACTCCCAAAGACCGAATCTTCTGAATCTTCAGGAAGGATTTTCTTGAGCGTTCTTCTTCCAACTCTCAATGAAGCGGAAAGTATGCGGCTTCTTTTGCCTCGTCTGGTAGAGACTCTCAGCGCATCAGGCTGCAGATATGAGATCCTTGTTGTTGATGGCAACTCCAGAGATGGGACCTGCGAAGTAGTTGAAACATTTACCAGAAATCTCCTTCCCGAACAGGTGAAGGGAATGGAAGGATGTCGGGTCATAAAACAAGAGCTGCCCGGTTATGGTGAAGCGTTGAAAGCTGGCTTTGCTCAATTTAAGGGAGATTTCCTGGCCACCATGGATGCGGATCTGTCTCACCATCCAGGGGTTATCACCGACATGATTGCGGTAGCACAGGTATCCCAGGCCGAGATGGTGATCGGTTCTCGTTTTATCCGGGGCGGTGGAACAGAAGCCCCTTTCTTCCGGGCCTTTCTAAGTAAGATTTTAAATAAGTTTTTCCGATTTAATCTGGATCTGCCTTATCAAGATCTTTCAAGTGGATTCCGGCTTTATAAACGTTCGGCATTGAAGTCCTTAAACTTTGAATCTGGTGGTTATGAAATCCTTGAAGAAATCCTGGTCAAATTCCACATCCAGGGTTATCGTATCGTTGAGGCCCCTTTCCGCTATCGACCAAGGAAACATGGTCAGAGCCATGCAAGGATATTTGCCTTCGGAATTCGCTACCTGAAACTTCTTCCAAGTCTTAGAAGACTTCGTATTCGAGCAGAAGTTGCAGATCATGAAGAGAGGGCCTATTTTAGTCGAAATCTCGTTCAAAGATGGTGGCGCAGACGACGGTTCGAGGGTATCCTGAAAAATAGTATCGATTTCGGCAAAATCTTAGATCTTGGCTGTGGATCCGACCTTTTGGTCGATGTATTACCGAACTCCGTAGGGATAGATCTGAACCTGGCTAAATTACGGTATAAACGCGCTCCAGGCAGACGCCTTATCCAGGGTGATGGCTGTTTCCTTCCCTTTTCTAATGAATCCTTTGATCAGGTCATAAGCTGCCACGTATTAGAACATATAGACGCATTGACCCAGGAGGATCATCTTCGGGAAATAGCCCGAGTCCTGAAACCGAAAGGCCGTTTGATTTTATGCCTACCTCTTTTTGGAAGCCTTTCCTGGAAACTTATCAAAAGAATCCATTCTTTTTGGATACCCCCAGAATCTGCTGTACCTTATCTCAGGGAAATCGCATTGGAACGTCTGGTGGAAGAGTTAAATAAACGGGATATCTGGCTAAAAAAGAAAGTTATCCCCTGCCCGGGTGAAATCTTAATGGTTTTTGAACGGGGCGAAAGAATCACCAATACAAAGGATTTGATTAATAAAAACCCTCCCTAAAACGAGACATAACCTGTTAAAAACTTCCTTCTTTGGGATGATCTGGAAGATCCTGAATATTTATCGGGGAAGAAAATGGATTTGAACTGGCATTAACGGCAGAACTCCCATCCATAGGGCCGAACCCTGTTAATTATACAGATCAAACAGCTCAACGCATATAAAGAGAGGGAAAATAAACTGACATAAAGTCCTAGTTTATAAGATAAAGGGTCGTAGATAAATTCTACGGTATGAGGGCCTTCCTTTAAATAAACCCCCCGGAATAGATAATCGGTAGGTAAAAGGGTATCCGGACGGTTGTCTATCCGAACTTTCCAGCCTGGATACCAGGTGTCTCCCAGAATTAAAATCCCGGGTACTTTCATGTTTGCTTCAATAATTACTCGATGGGGGCTATAAAGGGTAATCTCGGCGGTTGATTCAATCTTCTCAACCTCCTTTGACGTCAGGGATAAAGACGAAAGGGAATCGATTTCCTTCCTTAAACGACTTTCGGTAGAAAGCTCTAAAATGGCTGTATGGCGTAAATCCAGGGCAGGATCTTTAAGTCGCTGTAAAGATTGGTCCGGATTTTCAGTTATGATAACCTGATGAACGGGAAAGACCCGGGGAAAAGCTTTTAAGTTTTCATAAATAAGCATATGGGGATCTTGATAGATAAGGCGGAATTTTTCTGTTGCAGGAAGCGGTTTACCGGAATCTCGCAGGATATATTTCATATTCAGGAGATCCCAAAATCGAGAGTCATAGAAATCGGGAATCAAGCTATAGGGTTGTCCAGCCGAATCTTCTGCGGTCTTTAAAAATTCGTAATATCTATACACCAGGATCGGATTGATAACCTGGATATCGCTGAGTTGATGGACGAGTCCACTGTTTAGTCGGTTAACTCCGTTCATACTCAGAATACGATAAATTCCTCGATCTTCTTTTAGGACCCGAATAGGGGTCGTTTCGGGAAAGTGAAATTCGGGTTGTGGAAAGTTAACCCAATATCCGTTGTAAAACAGGTCCAGGATTGCCAGGAGAATTAAACCTTTCGCCAGAAATTTGGGTTTAACGGAATCAAATCGAAGATAAGCCAGATAAATCAGATAGATTGAAATTAAAATAACCCCTGTATATAGGAGTCGTTTCCAATCGGACCAGGGACTATTTATCCAGTTTACCTGGCGAGAGAATCCAGCAAAAAAATTTATGGCAATAAATCCGACGACCCCGATAAGTTTTTGAAGCCTTCCTCTGGCTTTCCTTTCCTGGCTTAGAAGGGCATCTAATCCCATCCCGCCGAATAGGGCTAAAGGGAAAGCTACCAGGATAAGCCCGTATTGCGCCAGGGTATAACGCAGGGGGACGATATAACTTAGGATGCTGAAGGGAGCCAAACCAAAGGCCAGTCCACATCCAAGGACCAGGACGGCCCCTAGGCTCCAATTTATCTTTCGGCTGATGAGAGCATATAAAGCCAGAGTGAGGGTTACCAATCCCGCGTAGCTTTGATAGGCATAGGTGCTGGAAAGATAAGGGGAAGAAGCAAACCAGGGGGCCTTGTAATGGGGGATGAAAAGGCCTGCCAGATTCCTTAATCCATCCTCATCTAATCTTTTATCCCTTAAATAGGTATGTCCCTCTTCTTCCTTATAAGTATGGGCGTTTTGTAGAAATTCTAGAAAAGGAAGGAGGGTGACAAAGGACAGGGAAACTCCTAAAATTCCTGCCATGAGGAGGGCCAATAAGGGACCATGGTCCATTGCCCGTGACCTGCTGCTTTTTGTGCCATGTTGAAAAATCCAGACCAGGGAATATAAACCGAGCCCGGCCAGTAGAATGATCGAGGTACTGGCATGCTCCGCAAGAAATATTAAGCCTATAACCGCACCTAAAAATAAGATCGAGGAACTCTTTGACGTTGTCAGGACTTTTTGTAGAGTCACAAAGAGTAAAGGCATAAAGGCAGGTGGAGTAACGTTATACTGGAAATACGCGATTAAAAATCCACACGTCATATAAGAGATACCTGACAGAAGTGCTCCATAACGACCAACGTCCAGCATCCGGGCCAATATATAGGTAAAAAATCCCGCGAAAAAAAGCCTGGAAATTAAATAGTAATTATAGACCCTCATGGGTGAAGAAGAAAAATAGAAGGGAAGTTTCAGAGGAAACAGGGAAGAGGCTGTAAAGTTGGCCAAAAAAGGCATACCTCCGGCACTATAAGGGTTCCATAACGGAATCTGCCCGTCCTTAAGGGTCTGGTATGAGTAGATAAGGGCTGGATGGTCGAACAAAGCATAAAACGGATCTGGACGGAAAAAAGGATAATGGTCAGAATGGATGCCCAGTTCCTGATAAATGGGATCGGTATAGTGGATGCGGGTATCAACAATAGAACGGCCTAGAAAGAGGGGTTGCCAGAAAAAAACACTTAGAAAAACAGCGGTTGCAAAAGCCGCCTGAAGGTACTCGTTTTTGAGAAATTTCATTTTTCCCGATCTGTCTTTCAAGGGTTATTCTATCGTTTCACGCCTCTCTCCGAATTCCAGACCTCCGACAAACGGTAAAACCCAGGGCAGTGAAAAAAAATCCAGACAGGCTCAGATAGAGACCCAGCTTAAAGGAAGTTGGTTGGTAATAAAATTCCACGGAGTGGCTTCCTTTATCGAGGAAAACACCTCGAATGGTATAATCGGTTAGGTAGATCTTCTCTTCTTTTCCATCTACCCGAACCTTCCAACCTGGATAAAGGGTATCGCTTAATACCAGGAATCCAGGGATTTTTAAGTCGGTTGTTAAGATGACTTTGTGGAGGTGATAAGAATCGATCTTAACGTTGTAAACCTCCCCCTGGCTGAAGGAAGCATTCAGAAGAGCTGCTTTTTCCAGAGCTTCCCTGTCCTCTTCGGCTTCGATGACGGCTATCTGACGTAAACTCATCTTGGATTCGTTGAGAATCTGAAGGGCCTGGGATTTACTTTCGGCTACCCGGATCCTGGGGACCACGAAAGCCCGTGGGAAGGCCTTTAAGTTTTCATAGATCAGTACATAGGGATTTTGGTAAACCAGTCGAAAATTTTCGTTAAGGGGAATCGGCCTGTCACTTCTGCGAAGGATATATTTGACATTCATCAAGTCCCACAAAGGAGAGTCGTAGACTTCGGTTGCCGTGGAAATTCCGGTTGATATTTTTGGATCACCCAGGGTCATAAACTCCCGATGGCGACGAAGGATCAGAGTCATATAGGACTGCAGATCCTGAAGGTTATGGATCATTCCGGTGTTTAAGCGACTGACGCCTTCCATACCCAGGATACGGTAAATACTTTTATCACTTTTGAGCTTCTGAATGGGAAAGGTTTCCGGATAATGGAATTTAGGTTGAGGTGGATTAACCCAATACCCATTGTAAAACAAATCACAACAACTTAAGAGGATAAAGGCCATGGGACGAGAGGGAGGCTTCAAAATATACTGAAGCAGTGTAACGAGGATAAAAAAGAAGAGGCTAAACTGCAGGACCCTCCACTCTTCCCAGGGGGAATCCAGCCAGTTCGTTTGTCGACTCAATCCGGCAAAGAAATTAAAGGTTATCCAGGACAGGACTAAAATAATTCCATAGAACAGAAAGGGTTTGAAATTCTTCTGGATTTTATCTAAACCTTCACCGGCCAGAACAATAAGGCTAAAGGAAAAAGGGATCAGGCCATATTCTGCAGGGACTTGATTAAAAGGGAAAACCAGGTTGAGGGCGCTCATGGGAGCTATTCCAAACGCAAAGCCACTGTTGAAGAGAAGAATCCCTACCAGAGGCCAGTTAATAGGTTTTATGACCAGGGCATAGGCTGCAAGGATTAAGGCAATCAGTCCACAATATCCTTGATAAGCATAGGTGTTGGAACGGTATAAAGGCGAGAGGAACCAAACACTTTTATAATGAGGAAGGAAGAGACTGGCCATACTTTTCAGCCCATCTGCGCCCAACCGTTTAAAATCTATCATAATGTTGTTGGGTTCTTCTTTATAAGAATAACTATATTGAAGCAGTTCAAAGAAAGGTAAAAGCAATACCGCAGTTAGAAGAATACCCAGGCTACCCATCAGAGCCAGATTTCGGAGGGAGGTGATCCATATTTTTATTTGAGAATCCTGGCGGATCTGGATCAAAATTAAAATAATAAAGTAAAGGGAGACGGAAAGAACGGTTACAAAGGCCGCAGTGGGATTGCCTGTCATAAGCAGAAGATGGAGGGCAAGTCCCGCCAGTAAGATAGAATTGAGATTCTTTTGAAGGAAAGCCCGTTGAAAAGTTATGAAGACCACCGGTACAAGGGCGGCTAGGCTCGCCAGAATATTCCATTGAAGATGGCTGATAAGGTAGCCTGAAAGCATGTAGGTAGCCGCCACAAAGAAGGCTCCATATCCACTAAGCCCTATTAAACGGGAAAAAATGTATGCAAAAAATCCTGCCATCCATAAACAGAGAATCAGGTAATAGGGGTAAACGGATAAAGGCGAAAAGAGGTATAAAATTCCCTTGAGGGGAAACAGTGGGGAGGATAGAAAGTTGGCCAAAAAGGGGGTTCCACCTTCATGGTAAGGGTTCCAGAGCGGAAGATAACCGGAAGCGATCGTTTTGGCACTAAACAGAAGAAAAGGGCGATCCTGAAGAACATAGGTTGGATCCGGATGAAAAAAGAGGTCAGGATTAACCTGAATGTTAAGTTCTTTATAAATCGGATCGGTTATAGAAAGCTTGTTATTGATGAAGCTCTCTCCTAAAAAAATAGACCGCCAGAAAAACAGACTGAGAATCCAGCTAAGAAGAAAAGCCACAATAAGATACTCGTTTCTGAGAACTTTACCAAAGTAGAAAGGGGATGTTTTTCTAAAAGGATGCATTTCTAAGCGTTTTCTTAGTAAAGGCCAGTATCTCATTTCCCTTGACAGCAGATATCTGAAATCTTATCGTTTTGTAAATTAACTTTGATAGGTATCCATGCAAGAGATTCTTTATAAGGTAACAGGTTCTGGGGTGCTGAGAAATTCTTTAACTTTCAAACTTTCTGACTCAGGAAGCCTGGAATTTTAAGATTCGTTATCGATACGGTCAAGGAGACATTTTTGCAGAATTTATGCCGGTTTAAATGACGTAGGTCAAACGTCTCGTTTGATAGTACAATTGGAAGAATAGAAAAGAAGGTTTACATTTTTTATTAACTTATAAGTACGATGGTAATTTGTACGGGTGCTGGGAGGGGTCACCCATACCATTGGAATAGAGTTCATACCATAATGGAACAGAATGAAAAATTTTTACCTGTAGGATATACTTTTGATGATGTACTTCTGGTTCCTCAGGAATCAGATGTACTTCCCAAAGATATAGACGTTTCTTCTCAACTTACGCCGCGTATCAGGCTCTCTATCCCCCTGGTGTCTTCTGCCATGGACACCGTAACAGAGGCAGCTTTAGCCATTGCTCTGGCCCGAGAAGGAGGCATTGGATTTATCCATAAGAATATTCCCATTGAAGAGCAGGCTTCGCAGGTAGATATTGTGAAACGTTCTGAAAATGGGGTCATTGAAGATCCCATTACCCTTTCGCCGGATAACATGATTGAAGAGGCCGAGCAACTCATGGCAAAGTATCGCATATCGGGTATTCCTATTACTCAGAATGGGAAACTTGTAGGGATCATCACCAATCGGGATCTTCGCTTCCGGCGTAGCAGTAAAGCAAAGATAGGAACTTTAATGACCAAGGAAAACCTGATTACGGCTCCGGTTGGGACGACGTTGGAAGAAGCCAAGGAGATCCTTCATCGCAATCGAATTGAGAAACTTCCTTTGGTTGATGAACATTTTAATCTTCGGGGTCTTATCACCATCAAGGACATTCAGAAGATCATCCAGTATCCCAATTCCTGTAAAGACGCCATGGGTCGATTACGGGTTGGTGCAGCCGTGGGAGTTACTCCTAATGCGCTGGAACGGGTGGAGGCATTGGTTAAAGCCGGGGTGGATGTTATTGCCGTAGACTCCGCCCATGGTCATTCGAAGGGGGTTATAAATCTTGTTAAAAAAATAAAGTCTCGATTTCCTTCCTTGGAAGTGGTCGCCGGGAATGTCGCAACGGCTGAAGGAACTGCCGCCCTGATCAAAGCCGGCGCTGATGCTGTAAAGGTAGGTATGGGTCCGGGTAGTATCTGTACCACGCGGATTGTTGCCGGAACCGGTGTGCCCCAATTAACCGCTATTTATCAATGCGCACAGGAGGCAAATAAGTATAACATTCCCATTATTGCCGATGGGGGTATTAAGCATTCGGGAGACATTACCAAAGCTCTGGCTGCAGGAGCCTCTTCTGTTATGATTGGGAGCCTTTTTGCCGGAACTGAAGAAAGCCCGGGTGAGGTGATTTACTATGAAGGGAAAAAATATAAAAGTTACCGGGGTATGGGTTCCATGGCTGCCATGCGTGAAGGAAGTCGAGATAGGTATTTCCAGGATGAATCCCAGGAGGAAATTTTTTACCAGGAGCGGAGAGAGCGAATGGATAAAATGGTTCCCGAAGGGGTCGAAGGACGTGTTATTTACAAGGGACTTCTTTCGGAAGTAACTTTTCAATTGATAGGTGGACTACGAGCTGGAATGGGTTACTGTGGAGCCCGGAACATTCGAGAATTACAACAAAAAGCAAAATTTATCCCGATTACCCACGCCGGACTCATCGAAAGCCACGTCCATGATGTCATCATTACCAAGGAAGCCCCGAATTATAGAGGAAGATAAGGGAAGTATGGGAGTGTGGGAGGGTACCTCCATACTCCCACACTTTCTTTCCTACCTCTAATCCTTGCCTTTTTCCGTAATCCCAATCTTATTAAAAAGCTTCTGCTTGACCTGAAGATCGTAAACCTGCCATTTCAAGGCATCATATTCTTTGCCGGAAGAACCGGAAAGAAATCCTATGGGTATCTCAAAGCCTCCGGCTTCTTGCCTTCCACCTCCAAAATACTTTCCAATTTCATTCTTTCCAAAAGTATCCTTGATGAATTCATCCGGATCTATGGTTAATTTGGAGGTACGAAACGAACCGCTCAGGAGTTCCTCGTTTTTGTCGGTTACTATAATTCCGTATACAATAGCCGTGTGGACGTTTTCCTCCGTTGCCAGGAAGTCTGCTGCTTGAGGAATGGCGTCTCGATCTTCTGCCCGAAGATAACCGATGCCGGAAATACTGAAGTTATCCTTAATGACCCTATTTTCTAAAGCTTTATGGATAATATCCATGACCTTCTTGGATCGAGATTGATTAACGATTTCGCCCAGAAGGCCGGGATCGTGGTAATTACTCAGGAATGCCGCTGCCATGAGATCTTCTTCCTTAGCCCGAATTAATTCCGAAGTCTCGCTTCGGATTCCGTGCATAAGCGCAGTGGCACACTTTACGTGATCTCGATCGGATTTGGATAACTCCAGCAGTCCATCCTTGATATAGTTGGTATAAATAGTAGCCGTTGCTCCGATTTTTCGAATATCTGTAAATTCTGGATTTTGGATGATATTTTGTCGTTCATGATGGTCTACTACAATAAGGGGTTTTACTCCCGCCTGTTCTAGCTTTTTTACTAAACTGGTAGTTGTTCCTTGATTATCGATGAATGCACTTCCGTGGTATTGGGTAAGATCCAGGCTTTCTGAGTATCGAATGAGCTCTATATCCAGAAGTTTGATCAAAGCGATATTTTGTTGATGGCTGACTTTCCCATCATAAACGATATCCACGTCAATGTCATATTTTAAACAAATGAGTTTGTGAGCAAACGCTGAAGAGATAGCATCGGGGTCAGGAAAATTCTGAAGGGCGATGATATGTTTCTCTCCCTTATGAAGGGTCAAGACTTGAGACAATTCACCAGATTTGTTTTTACAAATTTGCTCTGCAATGGTTTTGCTGGTACTTGGATCCATAATGATTAATGGTTTATTTTTAATCTGCTATTAAAGCCAGATTAGCTTTAAATTTTTGGTCTCCTTTCTTCAAAAAGTTTTTATATAGCACTTTTTGGAACTGTCAAATAAAAATTCTATCTCTTCATAATCACAGAAATTATACTCATTTTTATCAATATAAATCTTTTATAGAGTAAGTCAAGTTGAGCAAAGTTTGGTAAGATGGCTCTTTCAGAGGGCGAATAGTAACGACTCCAGTTTAGAATTCACTAAAGTCGTTACTACAGAGGTTTCTTATGGAGTTTGAGAGATCAATTCAACCACAGCATCTCCAACTTCTTTCGTTGTTGCCTTTCCACCCAAATCCGGCGTTCGAATCTTTTCCTCGGCCAGGATCTTTCGTACAGCGCTTTCGACCACCTGGGCGGCTTCTCCCTCGCCGAGAAAGTCCAGCATCATTCTGGCTGATAGAATGGTGGCTAAGGGGTTGGCAATTCCTTTTCCATAAATATCCGGTGCTGATCCATGAACCGGCTCAAACATAGAGGGAAATCGCCGTTCCGGATTCAGATTTGCACTGGGTGCTAAACCCATACTTCCGCTGATAATGGCGCCGATATCTGTTAAAATATCTCCAAAAAGATTTGAGGCCACGACCACATCAAAATGTTCGGGGCGGCGAACAAAGTCCATGCAGGCGGCATCGACCAGAAGGGACTCTGTTTGAATATCCGGGTAAGATCGGGCAACTTCTCTGAAGGTTCGATCCCAAAGTACCATACCAAATCCCTGGGCGTTGGATTTGGTGACCGAGGTAACCAGCTTTTTCTTATTTCGTTTCCGTGCCAGCTCAAAGGCATAACGAATCACCCGCTCACACCCTCTCCGTGTGAAAACAGCCGTTTGAACCGCGACCTCTTCTGGAGTTCCTAAATAAACATGCCCTCCAATAGGGGCATATTCTCCTTCCGTGTTTTCCCGAATAACAATGAGGTCGATCTCCCCGGGCTTCTTACCGACAAGGGGACAGGGAACCCCGGCATAGAGATAGGATGGGCGTTCACAGGCGTATTGATCAAACCCACGCCGGATAGGTAAAATTAATCCGTGTAAGGTAATATGATCCGGAACCTTGGGATCTCCCACGGCTCCAAATAAAATAGCTTCGAAGGATTTAAGCGTATCCAGTCCATCTTCCGGCATCATCTTTCCTGTAGAGAGATAGTACTCGGTTCCCCAGGGAAAATCTGTAAACTCGAACTTAAGACCAAACCGCTTCCCAACCGCTTCCAGAACCTTTTTACCTTCCGGTATAACTTCTTTTCCTATCCCATCCCCGGGAATAACTCCAATTCTATAAGTTTTCATCTCGACCTCCTTTTAGGTAAAAATTTAACCGCAGAATATCCCAGACCTGTACATGCTCTGCGGTTGCAAGTACTCGATAGATTCTAAGGACTTATCAGGAAAGTGTTGCTTGAATTTTAATGAACTTTAGTATTTTCTCCCATATCTCCGTTGGAAAGCCAGCCGTCACCGTCATCAAAAAACTTATTCGGGCGAAGGAAGAAACTGAGGATCAGGGCGCCATTTCGGGATCGGGCTTCATGTCGGCTCCCGGCCGGACGCCAGATATAATTACCTGCAGTGACTTCTCCGGCTTCATCCTCAATACTGCCTTCCAAGACATAGGTCTGCTCAATTTCGGTATGCTCATGGAGTGGTAACCTGGAATTCGGCTGCCATCGAAACAGTGCCGTAATCATACCCGTTTCCTTGTCTTCAAGCAGGATCTTCATTTCTATTCCTCTATATCGGGTGGGTATCCAGGGCAAACTGTTGACCTCTACCAAACGGGAGTCTAATTCTCCAAGTCCCTCGTGATTGGTTGCATAGGGGGTTATGGCCGCCATACTCCTTTCCTCCTTTCATTGGTTATTTTGTTATTCTTTATAATACCTGAGAAGTGACCTGTTCCAAATCTCCTTAACAGGGACACCTCTCCGAAGTTTAAGGGTTTTTAGGATTGCAGATCCCCGGGTGAAAAAGATCTTTGCGTCAAAGATACAAATCAGGTAAAAATCATGCAATACAAAAATTTACCGTTTGAGCCGGTTATAACTTCTGACTTTCCCTTTAACCCTTGCACATCCCGGGGGATGCAATTATATTTATTACAGCTTCTAGAAGCTTTATGAATCTCCCAGGAGGATTAACTATGCCGATTTACGAATACAAATGTACCCGTTGTGAAGAACGCTTTGAAGTCTTCCAGCGTGTGGGTGCAGGAAATGAAAATTTGGTCTGCCCCAGTTGTGGAGCTCCTAAACCTGTCAAGCAATTCTCGGCTTTTGCCATGTCCCACTCAACAACCGGGTCCTCCACGACAGGTAATAATTGCAGCTCCACTTCACGTTTTCGCTGAGCTTCTTCATCGTGAAGCGGGTTGCTTCATTCGTCGCCTGGTAGAGACGCAATTCCTTGCGTCCCTACACTGACTGTATTATCTTTTGCCGAAACCCTGGATCAGACAAATCGGTGGCCTTTCAGGAATTGTAGTTCTCCTGGTTATCTGGTTTTATCCCCTTCCTTTTCTCTCCCTGCCAGCTAAACAAGCCCTGGCTATAACGCTTTTCGCCGTTATCTGGTGGGTGACAGAACCTGTCGAAATCGAGTATACCGGTCTCGTTGTTTTGTTTCTCTTGATTATCACCCACACCGTAGATTTTGGAATTGCCTTTTCCGGTATGTCCTCTCGGGCAACCTGGTTGGTTTTGAGCGGTTCTATCCTGGGATTGGGAATTACCCAAACCCATCTGGGAGAAGCTATGGCCACTTTACTCATTCAACGTTCGGGATTTAAATTTAAACGGTTGATTTTAAGTTTGGTCCTGCTCGGTTTTCTGATTGCCTGTTTTATTCCCTCTGCAACGGTTCGGGTTCTTATCCTCATGCCTTTGGCTATTAAACTGGCAGAAACTTTGGGAGTTAAACCCCATTCCCATGAGGCGGCGGCCATCGTCTCGGCCCTCATTTTTTCCACCTATTACGGAGGTCATAGCATTCTCACAGCAGGTTTGCCCAATGTAGTCGTTCTGGGTGTCGTGGAGAATATGCTGAACCAAACGATTTCTTGGGGAGAATGGGCTTATGTAATGTTCCCTGTCTTAGGAATCGGACGCATTTTTTTAATTTATCTGTTGATCTTGAAATTTTTTCCGGTCTCTCAAACAGATCTATCCTTTCAGGATATCGTCCCTGAAACGCCGTTAAAGCCAAAACAACCCAATTCAGAGTTTTTAAACATTAAGAAACTTTCCACCCAGGAGAAGAAAGTAGTGGTTCTACTGGGACTGGCCGTTCTCCTGTGGGTATTGGATTTCTGGCACCATTTGCATCCGACCTATATTGCCCTGTTGGTAGCCTTACTTTACTTTCTTCCAAAATGGGGAGTCTTCGAGTTCAAAACGATTCATCAGATTAACTATCCCATCATTTTCTACCTTGGAGCCATGTTTGGTTTAAGTGCTACGCTTCAAGCCACCCAGCTCAATGACCAGGTTGTACATTTTATCGAGGGGTATCTGAATTTTCGGGATTATGGATGGTTTTTCTTTCACTATTACTTTTTTCTTCTAACCTTTGTTTTCTCCTTTTTAACCGATACGGCTGCAGAAGCCGCCGTTATCACCCCTTTATTAATTCAAATTGCTCAGACCACAAACCATCCTGTCCTACCCGCCGTTTTCTCCATGAGTGTAGCTTATTCTAATCCCTTCTTCCCTTACCAGGCTACCCCTCTGATTCTGGCTTATAGTTTTCGCTGGATGGGTTTCGCTCAAACCCTGAAGATGACCCTGACACTGGCGATCTTAACTCTCCTGGTATTGATGCCGTTGACATTACTGTATTGGAAAGGAATCGGGGTGATACCTTAGTTCTGGATAGATAAAGTGCTGCTTGAAATATTCCTGTCCCTTTAACTCTTACAAGGGTAGACGTGTAGGGTATGTTGGTAAAGAGACTCCTTCCGGACCCTTATAAGGGTAGTTTTTCTAACCTAACCTCTTTATCCCCTTCCCGCATCGGGAAGGGGGAACTCGAGGATGGCTTGAATCCTAGCTCTCCCCTCACGCCTAATCCCCTCCCCCTCTTCTGAAGCTTCAGGAGAGGGGAAAGGGGAGTGACGAGGGAAGGAGAGTTGAAGGGGTAAAAACCTACTCCAGAAAGGGGAAAATGGGAACGGGAGCCAGCTTCCTTCCGATTCTAAAAACCTGTTTCAGAAAGACATAGCAGAGGAGACAGGGAAGAAGTTATGAGGTTTTATGGCTTCAGCAGTCTATTCAAAAAAACTCTCATTTCTTTCTTCGTTTGAAGATCCCCTTTTTTCTCTGCAACCATCATCCCTTCTTGATAAACTTTTTTGGCCTCCTCAAGTTGTCCTACCTTGGTAAGGGCTTTTCCCAATTCCCGGTAAGCCGCTGAATAATCCGGTTTCAACTTGATGACCGTTTTAAAAGCTTCCACGGCCTCTTGATAACGTTCTGCCTTGAGGTACTCTAATCCTAATCCATAATATAAAAAATCGTCGTTGGGATCCGTTTTAAGTAATTCTTGAAGTTGGGCGATTCGATCCATATAGGTTTAACTTACCCATTTTTCCCTTTTCGGATTACCGTCCAGAACGGAATCTTCTCCAGGCATCCATCCTATGACCTCATCGATCTTTTTGGCCAGAGCAAAATCCTTCTCTGTAATACCTCCCACGTTATGGGTTTTCAACTTAACACTTACTTTGGCCCATGTTACATACATGTCCGGGTGATGCCAGGCCGCTTCAGCTAAAAAAGCAACGGTATTTACCACCATCAGAGTTGTCTGCCACCCATCGGTCTTAAAAATGCGCTTGATCCATCCTTCATTATCCAGCTCCCATTTAGGGAGTTCTTTGGGGAGCCGATTCATAATTTCTTCATTGGGAAGAATAGGTAGTTTAGTTGTAGCCATCTTAGCCATAAGGAACCCCTCTTTTTCAAATATAGAATACAGTTGCGGAATATAAGTTCCGGGTCCTGCATTCCATTTACTTAAATCATGGTTGTTATGGATTTTTTACCCTTTGATGAGAAAAAGTGTAAAAGAGCTGAATGAATTTGTCAAGCCATCAAATATTCCTGTAACTGTAACCATTTAGTAGGTGTCACTTTTTCTATCTGAATACCCCCCCATCCCCCCTCCGGGGGGACTTCAGCGGCAGCAACCCTACGTCAGTCCCTCCTGGAGGGGGGATGTGGGAGGGTGTTTCTTTTTCTACCTACTAAATGGATACGGATATATATTTCTTTCCCAGTTTATATCGGTTAGATAGAATAGAAGAGAGATAATAACCTTTGAACCGCCGGCTGAAATCACTTACCTCCGACTTTAGGCCTGCATACCTGTTCCAGCAATTGTTTAGCCCGTACTGGATTAAAGACCCCACAGCTACAGAACCGGGCCATGTATCGGGTTGCTTCTTCGGGAGTTCGCCGTCCTTCCCTGACCCAATCTATCATCTTCTTAGCAAAGTGGGCTGAAATCATTCCATGACCGCACATGGTGGTGATCTCTAAGACTTGTTTATCGGGAAGTTTATCTAAAGCACCTCGAAATCCTAAGGAGTATTCCACACTGTGACGGGTAATACCTACTTCCTTGCAACATCGATTGGCATCGTCGGTTAAAGCACTGATATTGATAGATAAACCGAGATCTGCCTTTTTTAAATCTTCAAGAAATTCCTTAACCGCTTGTAAGTTATCAAAAACAGCCGCCGCCGTGGTAGGCTTGTCAATCCCTTCGATGACTTCTTGAATTCGGACGGGATCTTCTCGATGCCAGTGCACAATAGGAGTTAAAGATTTAGAGGGTTGATACATGCCCCCTTTGGTTGCATCCCCCATGTTGACCGGATTATGTTGGGCCGCTAATCGGAGAAAAGTTTTAAATTTCTCGACACTGTTCTCATCATTACGTTTCCGGGTCGCAATGGCAAAAACAATGTAATCGTTTTTTAAAGTATCCGGATCTCCATATCGATGAAGTGTATTGGTCATACTTTCAAAAAGGGTCTACCTCAAGGATCTAAAGCTTTAAAATTTCCTTTAGCTTCCTTTAGGTTAAGGCTCTCCCCATCCCTAAATTTGTTTTTCCACGCCAGAATCGGTAACCCTGTTTTTGTAAAAGTTCTTCCAACGGATTGTCTCCGTTTTCGTCACATCGGGTCGAAACCCCCAGACTGACCACCGTATCGACTTGTTTGGAAACTTCTTCAATTTCGTTCAATAAGACGGGTACTTCCGTTAAGTTAGCTTTAAATTCTACGATAGCAGATAAGACCTTCTCGTTGAGGATATCTTTACGGATCTCCCCGGTCTTTGGATTGTTCATGAGATGGGTTACCGGATTATTCGGCTCAAACACTACACCAAGCCGGGCCAAAGCCATGGTCATCTTCTGGATATCATAAAAACGCGCGCCGACTCCCGGACGACCAAATTCTACTACAAATCCGGCCTCTCCCTGCTTTACCCGGTTGGTTACGTCATTGGTTTTCACTTCTTCGGTTCCTCTTCCATGAATTCCGGTACTTTCATGGGGAACTTGAGGATCACTAAAAGCTCTCCGAACGATTCGAGGCCATTGTAAGTCATCTGGAACAAAAGCGGCAGTTGGACAAACATCCGGCTCCGGCTCAAAACGAAGACGGAAAAAGCTTAGGAGCTTCCGAATACCTCTAATAAGAGGTGGATAGAGGTGCTCTGTGCTCATTCCGCGATAACATGTATAACACTCCACACAGGCATCGGCATCAATGGTTGCCCGGTGATCTGCGGGATCGAGATAGATAGCTCCCATAGGACAGACATACGTACAATTGCCACATCCTACACATTTGGCTTTGTCTATTTTCATAAATACCTGAAAACCTCAAAGGTAAAACATAAAAGATAAGATCCGGACTAATTCCCCCCGTACACAGGGGGAGGAAAGGGGGATACCTTATTTACGTTTTACCCTTTGGGTTTTATACCAAAACCTTATCCGGATTCAAAATATTGCGAGGATCTACCTTCTTTTTGAATTGAGAAAAAACCTCCTGAAGACCGGGTGAGATCCTTTGAGAAAAAGCCGTGGATATCGGAGACATACCTATAAAGTACTCTTTAGCATAAAGACCTTGAAATGTATGGACCATCTCGGCTACCTGCCGACAAACGGAAGGGACAACGGACTTGAAGTCTTGATTTGAAGGGAAAGAAACGGCAGCATGAAGATTTCCTTCACCGGCATGGCCGAAAAGAGTGGTAAACCCAGGAACTTGATTTAGAATGGCTTCTAACCTTGCTATGGCTTTCTCTAAATCAGCCGGAGGAATAAAAAAACTTAAAAATAATACAGAGGAGATGTCTTCTACAGGGGAAATTTTCGGTCCGGAAATTTGGCTTCTTCTGCTGTTCAGTACAACGTAAGACCACAATTTTCGCGCATCCCAGAGCTTTTGCTCCTGGTCCTGGGAGAGATTTCTTAGTATGTCAAGGACTTTGTGGTTTTGACAAATATTTTCCACTTGTTGAAGTTGTTGCTTAATCGAATCTTCAAATCCGTCCACTTCTATAAGTAGGAGGGCCTCTCCCTCCGGGATCGGAAGAGCCGGCAGGCTGTCTCTATAATTTTTCTGAAGAAATTGAATAAAATTTTTATCCAGGATTTCCAGGGCTGAGGGAGTTAGTAGATGAGTTATTATGGCACTTGCCACCGCCGCTGCTTCCTTCAGATGCCGAAAGCCGGCTACAAGGGTTCTGGTGGTCTCCGGTTGGGGGAGGAGCTTGAGGGTAATTTCTGTAAAGATACCTAAGGTTCCCTTTGAACCGATGAAAAGTTTATTCATATCGTATCCACTCACAGATTTCATGGGAACTGCACCGGTATGTGCAATCTCTCCTGTAGGGAGAATGAAATCAAGCCGTCGAATATAATCCCTTAATTCCCCATACCGAACTCCATGGAGACCATGGGCGTTCTCGGCAACATCGCCCCCTAATGTACTTATCTCGGAGCTTAAAGGATCGACCGGATAAAACAACCCTTGTTCCTGGGCTGCCCGGCGAAGATCAGCCGTAATAACACCCGGTTGAACCTTAGCAATGTAATTGACCCTATCAAGATCGATTATTTTATTAAGTTTTTCCAAACTCAGCACAAAACTCCCTTTTGAGGGGACAGCTCCTCTTCGTAAACCACTTCCCCCCCCTCGAGGGGTAATGGGAATCTCCTCTTCGTAAGCAACTTGAATTAATGCTTTCACCTCCTCCACAGAAGAAGGTAGACCTACGCCTTCAGGCTCTCCCACTTCGCCGGTTTCATCGGTATAATATTTCCCTGGAATGTTCGATCCTATCCAGAGGCTTCCTTTATCGAGAAGACTTTCCAATTTATATAGGAACTGATCCTTCATGGTTTTTTTATTCTGTAACATAACAGAGGGTTGTGTGTCAAAGAAAAAATCGGTTCTTGTTACAATTACATCGGTTTTCCGCCTTATTTTAGAATTTTAGAGCAGATGGGTTCAAATAACCCGAGTTTTATTTTAACCTGTTATCACCTCAGTTTGTACTATAGCAATTAAACTTTAAGGTAGGGCAAATAATTATGCAAACCGGTAACTTTTATATTATTTATTATATAGATCCACTTTATAAGCCCCCTTCCTTCTCCCACACTGTGGAAGAAAGGTTACTGATATAGGCACCAGGATAAGGTAGAAAAGCTGGACCCTGCTTCCCGTCCTTCTCTCCTGAAGCTTCAGGAGAGAAGGAGCAAGGGGGCATAGGGGTCAGGATAAGAGTGAGGTCCATGAAGGGCCCCCCTTAATGTCAAACGAGATGTTTAACCTACCTGTCAAACGAGACGTTTAACCTACTCACCTTCCCCGCTTGGCAGGGGAAGGAACTTTGAAGCGAAGTCCCCTCCCCTGTGAAACGAGGGAGAGACCGGTGGGATGCCTTACCCTGGTGCAATGGGAGTTGAGGGTGAGGATAAACCAGGACTTCAGAAAACCTTTTCAAAAATTCCGTCTTCGTCCCTTTTAGGATACCTGGAGTCGAAGGAACTTAGGGATTTTTAAAGATTTTTCTTGCACTTCTGGTTTTTTTATATTTCAGTATTTAAGTAATCTGTTATTTTAATTTAATCTGACCCTTTACTTTGTGGAGATTCAGTCGAATAAGGAGATTATGATATATTCTATCAAATTTTATCTTATCCTTGTTTTATTTGTTCTGACCTTTCCCGGCTTATCGGCTGCTCATACCTTTACCGGAACCGGGGTTGATCATTGGACTCAGGTAAAAATCCTGGAGGATCGGGTCATTATTATTTATTCAACTGCACTTACCGAGTTAGCGGCTTTGACCGATATGAAAACCATGAATATCAACGGAGATAATGAAATTTCCAAGGAGGAGGAAGAGCTCTTTGTAACGGAAATGATGAACACTTTAAAAACCCTTCTATCCGTTGAGGTTGACGGTAAGGAGCAGGAGTTATCCTGGCGAGTTATTTCTTATACGCCTCGAGCCGGACAGTACGAATTTACGGCCCTTCTTAAGGGGCTTCCTTCCGGTAAGCATAAAGTAAGTTTTTACGATTGGACGTTTACAGACATTCCTGGCTCTATGAAAACTTCCCTGGTGGAAGTGGGTCGTGTCAAAGTTATCGATACCTCTCTTTGGAAAACAAAAAAAGAAATTTCCCCAGCTTCTCGTAAGAAATCTTCCAATGACCTGGAGCGGATGCTAACGGCGGTCTATTTAACCGGGGAAGCAGCTTTATCCGAGTTAGGAAATATTCCTCAAGACCAGCTAAATGCAGAGAGAGTGGTTGCTTCTTCAGAAGATACCTCTTCTCCATCTTCTTCGAGGAAGGATCTGGAATCTTCCTATGCTTTTGGAGGTTTGAGAATTAGCGAGCATTTAAAAGATATGATCCGAAATCCTCGACTGGGAATTGGATTTATCCTGATGGCTCTGGTTATTTCTTTCATCCTGGGCGCCTTACATGCTCTGACGCCGGGTCACGGTAAAACGGTAGTGGCGGCCTATTTGGTTGGGAGTAAAGGCCGTGTCCTCGACGCCATTATTCTGGGAACGGTAGTAACTTTCACCCATACCTCCAGTGTTATTCTGCTTGGACTTATTACCCTGTATGCTTCCCAATATGTGCTTCCCCAGGATATCTTCCCATGGCTGGGATTTCTCTCCGGGCTGTTAATCATGGGTATGGGTATCTGGCTCTTTATTAAACGACTCAAAAATCCTTTCGGACACGAACATACCCATCATCATGGGCATACCCACCATCATAACCATTCCCACAGTCATGGATTCCAGGGTCATACCCATTCCCACCCCTCTCCCCATAAACCTGACTCTCAAGCCGGCTCTTTTGAACTTTCCCATGAGACAACTCTAGATGTGCCATCGTCCGTTTTCTTAAACCCCCATCATCCTCCCCAAGACTATCGCCACGAGCATGTCCATCCAGGACAGGATTATGAACCCGGTTATCATCATGATCACCCTATTCATGGGCATGATCATCATGGACCTGATCACCCTCACCGGCATGATCAAGACCCCGCTGAGGCCCACCCCCATCCCCATGGGTCTTCAACGGATTCTGCTACCGTGATTCAGACCTCTCCCCGAAAACCCGGGTTTTGGAACTTGCACCGCAAATCTGAAGTTTCCTTCTGGAATCTTTTATCCCTGGGGGTCTCAGGAGGTATTGTTCCTTGCCCGGATGCTTTAGTGGTTTTGTTGATTGCTGTGGCTTTGAACCGTATTGCCTTTGGATTGGTTATTTTGGTGGCTTTTAGTTTAGGTCTGGCCGCGGTTTTAATTACGATTGGTATTTTAATGGTTCTGGCCAGACCTCTCTTGGATCGTTACACAGGTCATGGGACCTTTATGAGAAGGTTACCGGTGATCAGTGCATTTGTTGTCACCATCTTAGGCTTTATTATTGCTGTTAAAGCATTAATAAGCGGTGGTGTCCTTACGATTAATTTGTAAAGGAGGGCTATGGCAAATCTGGTTCGCTTTGCAGTCTCGATCAACTCAGACCTCCTCGCGAAATTCGATAAACTTATCGAAGAGAAAAGTTATGTAAATCGCTCGGAAGCTATTCGGGATCTTATTCGTAACTATATTGTCGAAAGTGAATGGGAAAGTGATGAAGAAACGGTGGGTGTGGTCACTATCGTATATAACCATCATATCCGTGAATTAACCGATAAACTGGCGGATATCCAGCATGCCTACAACACCATGATTAATTCTGCACTCCATGTACATCTGGACTCCGATAATTGCCTGGAAGCCATTGTTGTGAAAGGAAAGAGTTCTGAGATAGAAAAATTCGCTTATAAACTCATCGGAATCAAAGGGGTTAAACACGGCCAGCTTACCAAAACCACCTCAGGTAAAGATATTTAAGAGCGTGTGGATTAACCTTGAATTTTTTAGATTAAAAGCTTGACAAAACGAGATCTTCTTTAATAATTGTTAATACAAACATAAAATTTTTATGCTTTACAGAAATATGGAATCAGAAAACTTGCGCCTGATTTTTTAGGAGGAAGATCTCTATGAAAAGTTTTGTTTATTGGAAGAAGGTTTGTCGGTCCTGGTTTGGTTGGGGTTTTATGCTGTTCCTGATCCTGGGGTTAACCTCGATATCTTCCTTAGCAGCGGAGAAAAAGTTAAAGGTGGTTACGACGGTGGCTCCCCTTACCAATCTGGTTAAAAACGTAGGAGGATCTCGGATTGACTTGCACGGGATCATTCCGGAAGGAACAGATTCCCATACCTTTGAACCTAGACCTTCGGACATCAGTTATATTGCTGCCGCAGATTTAATCATCCTCAACGGCTTACATCTGGAAACTCCCACAGAGAAATTGATCGAGGCGAATGGGAAACCCGGGGTAGTCGTGCTTAAATTGGGAGATAATACCATTACCGAAAAGGATTGGATTTTTGACTTCAGCTTTCCCAAAGAACAGGGAGATCCCAATCCTCACCTTTGGCTCAATGTTCCTTACACCATGAAGTATGTAGAGCTCATCCGGGATAAATTGATAGCCCTGGATCCCGAAAATAAAGATTTTTTTGCTAAAAATGCTGAGGTTTATCTGGAGAAACTGAAACAATTGGATAAGGAAATTGAAGCGGCCGTTCAGACTATTCCCCCTCAGAATCGAAAATTATTAACCTATCATGATTCCTGGGCTTATTTTGCCAGACGTTATGGAATGACTGTAATAGGGGCTATTCAACCGGCCAGTTTTTCAGAGCCTTCTCCTCAAGAAGTAGCAAGGCTCATCGACCAAATTAAAAAAGAAAAGGTCCCTGCCATCTTTGGTTCTGAGGTATTTCCCAGCAAGGTCCTGGATCAAATAGGCCGGGAAGCCGGAGTAAAGTATATAGATACGTTGCGAGACGATGATTTGCCAGGTCCTGTGGGATCCCCTGAGCATACCTACATTGGTATGATGATCGAAGACGTACGGACGATGGTTAGTTCCCTGGGAGGTGACCCCAAAGGCTTAGATCTGATCGATCCGGCAGATCTTAATAATTAGAAATCAAAGGTGAAGAAAGAGAGTGGGTTTAAAATCCGCCCTTACCGGGATAGTATTTCTGGCCGGAAAAGGTACAAGTCTTAAAAGGAGAGGTTTAATAACTCTGGAGGCTAAAAAATAGATGAACAGTCAACCCCCGACAACAATTAGTGGACAACAGACTCGGATCAAAGAACGTCCGGTTATTGAATTGGTGGATGTTTCCTGTGGGTATGATCACTCTCCAGTCTTTGAGAAGGTCGATCTAAACATATATCAAGGTCAGTTTGCAGGAATTGTAGGTCCAACCGGATCTGGTAAAACGACATTGCTTAAAGTTATTTTAGGCCTTGTTAAACCCTTACAGGGGATGGTTACCGTTTTAGGCCAACCGGTTCAAGGAAAAGCCCCTCCCTTCATCGGATATGTGCCCCAATTGGAAAGTGTGGATTGGGACTTTCCGGTAACCGTAGAGCAAGTGGTCCTGATGGGGCGATATCGAGAGATGGGGATCTTACCATGGCCTAACTCCCGAGATCGTCGGCTGGTCTCAGAACTTCTGGAACGGCTTGGGCTGACGGCCTATGCAAAACGTCAGATACGAAACCTCTCCGGTGGACAGCAACAACGCGTTTTTCTTGCCCGGGCGCTTATTGGAAACCCCAAGCTGATTTTATTGGACGAACCGACGGCCGGTGTAGATCTCAAAACGCAACATGATATCTTGCATCTGTTGGCAGAAGTTAATTTAAAAGGGGTTACGATTCTCTTAACTACCCATGATCTTAATGCAATCGCCGCGCATCTTCCCTGGGTTATTTGCTTTAATCAAAGGGTTATTGCCCAGGGGGCTCCTGAGGAAATTTTTACAACCGAAGTCCTGCGGCAAACCTATAACTCGGAGATGATGGTTATCAAGCAAGGTCCACTTACTCTGATTGCCAATAGCGCTCTGGTGCTTAAATCCCATGAATAAAAGGTGGAAGTGTGGAAAGATAGAAGTGTGGGAGTCTGCATATTTCTTCCACACCTCATTCTTTCCCTCTCCCACCTTCCCGTTCTCCCATGGAATTTCTCCTACATCCTTTCCAATATGAGTTCTTTCGCCGAGGACTCCTGGCCGCCTTTCTGGTCGGAGGACTTTGTGGACTCATCGGAGTTTATATTGTTTTAAGAAGAATGAGTTACATTGGCCATGGTTTATCCCATGCCGTTTTTGGGGGAGCGGTTATCAGCTATGTATTAAGTCTTAATTTTTATGTAGGTGCAGCGTTGTGGGGATTTTTAGCTGCGTTGGTGATTAACGAGGTTACGCGACGGAGAAAAATCGGAGCAGACGCCGCCATCGGGGTTGTTACCACCGCCAGCTTCGCCATGGGGGTCGCATTGATCAGCCGGGCCCGAAAATTTACAAGGAACTTTGAGGCCGCTCTATTCGGTAATATTCTAGGGGTTACTTCCACCGATCTTGTGGTTATTCTCATAGTGACCCTGTTTGCAGCCATGGGAATTTTCTTTTTTTATAAACAGCTCCTCTTTAGCACCTTTGATGAAGAAGTCGCCAGAGTTTATGGAGTTCCCACCCGCCGGGTAAACACCCTGTTTTCTCTCATCCTGGCTGCGGCTATTATTGCTTCCATGCAGGTCATGGGCGTCACTTTGATCGCTGCCGCCATCGTTACCCCGGCCATTACGGCCCGCCTCCTAACCGATAGTTTCAGTAAGTTGGTGGGTTTATCGGTTCTGCTGGGGTCTCTAACTGCCGTAGTAGGCATGTATCTCAGCTATTATCTGGATATCGCCTCCGGAGCCAGCATTGTTCTTTTCGCTTCCCTGGTCTTCTCCGGAGTCCTGGGTTATAGCAGCTTTCGCTTCCCTGGGCAGAAGGTCGTTCCTCGTTCCGTAAGTAAACGGGCTTCGGAGTTATTGGAAGATTTATAACTTCCTTATTTATTCTTCCCTCTAACCCCTGGAAGGGCCTAAAGATCAAAAAATGGGTTTTCCATCCTTTTCTTTTATCTTTCTTAATAACTTTTTATTATAAGAAAGGATGTTCTGGATGGTAGGCTTTATCTAAAAGCTCAATAGGATGCATGACCTTCATTGCCAGACCCTTCTTTTTGATCCCTACTTCCAGTTGGATCATGCATCCCGGGTTGGCAGCAGCAAGGATTTCTGCCCGAGTTTTTGCCACGTTATCCATCTTTCGATCCAGTAACCGCATGGACATGTTATAGTTCGTGATGTTATAAATTCCGGCGCTTCCACAGCACCAGTCGGATTCTTTGAGTTCGACAAGTTCCAGTGCCGGAATGGACTGGAGGAGTTTACGGGGTTGTTTTCTGACCCTCTGACCATGGGCCAGATGGCAGGCATCATGGTAAGCCACCCGCTTGGGTATCGGATTTAGGGTTCCTCGAAGTCCTCCGTTAGCCTGTACCACATCGACCAGGAATTCGTTGACATCCCGTACCTGGCTACTGAAGATTCGGGCCCGTTCCCGATATTGCGAGTCGTCGCCCAGTAAGAAGCCATATTCTTTCAACATGGCTCCACACCCTGCCGCATTTACAATCACGTAATCGACCCCCGCGCTTTCAAAGACCTGGAGGTTGTATCTGGCCATCTCTCGGGCTATTTTAGACTCTCCGTTATGGACCTGTAAAGCTCCACAACATTTCTGCTCTTTGACCGTCAGGACTTCACATCCGTTCTCGGAGAGAACCCGGGCCGTTGCTTCATTCAAAGAAGCAAAACCGATATCTGTGATACATCCTAAGAGCAGGGCTACCCGATATCGCCTCTCTCCTTTGGGAGGGATGATCGAAGGAAGTGTGGAGCGGGATGATCGATTGGACAGAACCGGCGTCATTTTTTCCAGTTCTCCTAAATTTCCAGGCAATAAACGGGTCAAATTGAATTTACGAAGGAAGGTTTGAAGACCACTTTTCTGATAAAGTCGAAGTATCCAGGCTAACCCTTCCAGCCGTCTGGGATAAGGAAAGATTTCTTTCAAAAAGAGGGTTTTAAGGAACTGCTCCGGTTTGGGGCGCTTCCAGTGTTCTTCCACATAAGACCTTGCACTTTCAATAATCTCTCCATATTTAACCCCCGAGGGACAGACCGTTTCACAAGCTCTGCAATCCAGGCAACAGTACAAATGTCCAACCAGTCTTTCTGTAACTGAAATTTTTCCCTCGGATAAGGCTTTGGCCAGGGCAATACGTCCTCTGGGAGAATCCATCTCTACTTCTAGTTCTGCAAAGGTAGGACAAACTGGCAAGCAAGTCCGGCATCTAACACACTTAAGTATTTCACTTTGAACTTCAGGTGATAACAGGTCCATCTAAAGAATGTATGGGAGTGTGGGAGGTGTGGGAGTATGGAAGTAGGGGAGTATGGAGGTATAGGGGTGGGAAAGTATAGAAGAAATCCCTCACTTCTATACTCTCCCACTTCCATACTTCCATACTTCCATGCTCCCACACCTCCCACACTCCCGTCAATTCTTAGTGCCTCCGGCCAGGATATCGACCAGTTCCAGCAAGGAGCGATCGATGGGTTTAACTTTGGTCCAGGTTTCTTCCAAGGGGGTCAAGACGATTTCTCCTTTGACTTCTCCAACCATGACGTTTCTATGACCGGCAAGTAGAGCGTTTACGGCAGCAGAGCCCAATTTACTGGCCAGGACGCGGTCTCGGGCTGTGGGGGAACCTCCCCGTTGAATATGCCCGAGTACACAAACCCGATATTCGGTTCCAATACAGGCATTGACTTGTTGGGCTATCTGGAAAGCCCCTCCAGATTCCTTTCCTTCGGCTACGATGACGATACAGGCTTTTTTACCCCGTCGAATGCTTTTAAGAAGTCTTTCACAAAGCTCGTTGAGATCGGTTCTTGTTTCGGGAACTACCACGAACTCAGCACCTCCACCCAGTCCCACCTGGGCGGCGATAAAACCCGAGGATCTCCCCATCACCTCCACAAAGAAAACCCGCTCATGGGAAGCCGCGGTATCCCGAATTTTGTCAATGGCTTCCAGGGCCGTGTTGATGGCCGTATCAAAACCGATCGTCTCATCAGTCCCATACACATCATTATCGATGGTCCCTGGAACTCCCACGATGGGAACATCTCCCTGTCGGGACAGCTCATAAGCCCCTCGAAAGGTTCCGTCTCCGCCGATGACGATGAGCCCTTCAATGCCTTCTTTTTGAATCATCTCAAAGGCCCGGGCCCTCCCCTCTGAAGTTCTGAACTCTTCACACCGGGAAGTACCCAGAATAGTCCCCCCTCGTTGAATGATATTGGCGACGGAGCCGGTAGTCATTTTCATGAAATCCCCAGAAAGAAGACCGCTATAGCCCCGTCGAATTCCAATCACCCTGAGATTTTTGTAAAGGGCAGTACGAACAACGGCCCGGATGCAGGCATTCATCCCCGGCGCATCCCCCCCACTGGTTAAAACTGCAATTTTTTTCAAGTTGATTACCTTTCCTCCTTAAACCTTAAAATACCTATTGGAATCATCGGTTAATTCTGAAGCAGAATGAATAACCTTACTTTTTTTGTCCCTATTTCCTAAGGGAAAGAACCGAGTAGAAAGTGTTCGGGTTCCTCTCTTTAGATTATGCTCTGAAAAGAGAGCCGTCAATATCCTTGGATTTGGTTTCTGTCCGTAAAAATTTGCAAACTGAATTATGTAGGTTTGCCCACATCCCATTTTTAAACTGAATCAATCATCAAGAATCTTAACCTGTTCAACCGTAACTGATGAAGGTAAAGATAGAACTTTTTCTCCCTTTGAACTTGTAATACTATATAATTTAGATATTTCTATCGGGTTTGATCCGGCCTTTTAAAGCAAAAATGAAGCAAAAAGTAACCGTTATCGACTTTTTAAGTTAAATCCGTGGATTATTTGATTCTATTGAGGGTAAATGCATACCTTCTTTAAGAAAACAATATGACCTTTAAGAAAAAGCTTTTACTTGCTTCCCTGATCATGATGCTTCCTCTGCTTTTTGTGGGAGGGTTATCGATCTGGACCTCTCAACATATTCACTCGGCTCTTCAAGATTTAGAACCGAAATATATCCAGACGCTTATGTTGGGAGAGATAGAAGCCACCGTTAACCGGCAACTTAAAGAGATTTCCGATTACCTTACGGAAGGAGATACTGATGCCAGAGAGGAACTGATTAAATTCCATCAGATTTTAGCGGAAAAAATAGAGGACTTGAAAAAGCTCACCCCTCCATCCGGCGAAGCCCGTGATATTGAAGATCTGGAAATTCTTTACCTACAGATCGATAAAGAAACCCAGGAGATCCTCTCCCTTTACGACCGGGGTGAGAAGGAAAAAGCAATCGAATTGATGGAAAAAGTCCTGGAACAAACGACTTTAGAGGCATTTGAAAATATCATTCAGAAACTTATCTGGGTTTCTAAACAGGCTTCCATAACCGCTCTACAGACTATTAAACGCATCGAAAGTGACTCCTGGCTTGTTCTGATCATAGGAATCCTTTGTTCTTTGATTTTTGGGATTATTGCAGCAACCTTTATTTCTATTAACATTTCTCGACCCATCGAGGAGCTCAAAAAAGCTACAGAAATTTTTGGGGAAGGTCACCTGGAGTATGAAATTCCCTTGTGGACCCGGGATGAAATAGGAGCCTTGATCAGTTCCTTTAACAAAATGGCCAAAAAACTTAAAGAATTTCAGGAACACCTGACCCAAACCAACCTCGATTTACAGATTAAAATAAAAGAACTCGAACTGGCTCAAAATCAACTGATTCAGTCTGAAAAGCTGGCCTCCATTGGACAGATGTCGGCCACCGTAGCCCATGGGATGAGAAATCCGCTGGCCAATATCCGGGCGGTTGCACAGGTAAGTTTGCGGGAATTAAACTCAAATAACGGGAACCTGGAAGAAAACCTCAGGGATATTATCTCCCAGGTTGATCGACTGGAGAAGAGGATCAGCCACTTACTGGATTTTACCCGGCCGTTTCCTTTTAATCCCTTTAAAGAAAACATTAATATCCTTTTGGGCCATCTGATTTCTACCTTCCAAAACCAGTTCGCCGGGCGAGGAGTCTGTCTGGAAACGGATTTACAAGAGGATCTTCCGGAGATTTTCCTGGACCCTGTCCAGATGGAGCAGATTCTATCGGAGATTATTTCAAACGCCCTGGAGGCGATGCCCACCGGTGGCAACCTGTTCATCCGATCTCGACTCGTTTTATCGGAATCTTCCCATCCTGATCCTGGAGAGGCGTATATTCAGATTGAATTTCAGGATACAGGTGAGGGAATTCCAGAGGAAGCTTTACCCAGAGTCTTTGATCCTTTCTTTACGACAAAAGTCGACGGCAGTGGATTGGGTCTGGCTTTTGCACGGAAAGTAGTTGAAAGGCATGGGGGCCAAATCCACATAGAAAGTAAATACCGCCATGGAACCCATGTAAAGATCTTATTGCCGGTTAAATCTTAACCGGTTAAGGTCAGGCTTACAAATCTTCTCTCCGAGAAATCGGATTCTCTGGAGATTTTCAGATGGGCTTTGAAGAAGTAAGAGGTTATCGGTATGTCTTTTACCATATTGGTTATCGAAGATGAGAAAATGTTGGCTAAATCTATCCAGAAATTTTTATCTGGATACGGATATGAAACCCTGACCGCCGAGGACGGGGAGTTGGGGTTAAAACTCGTCCGGGAAATGAGGCCGGATCTCGTCTTTCTGGATATGCGTTTACCTAAAATCGAGGGTATGGAACTCTTAAAGAAAATTAAAGAGCTGGACCCTTCGATCTATGTCATCATAATAACGGCCTATGGATCTATAGAAAGTGCCGTTGAGGCCATGAAGCTGGGTGCCTACGATTATATCAGGAAACCTGTAGATCTCGACGAATTAAAGCTTTTAGCAGATCGAGTTCAGGAGATGGTCAAACTTCAACAGGAGCTCAGCTACTACCGGGACCGGGCATCCAAAAGATTTGGGTTAAGAGATATTATCGGTCAGTGTGAGAAGATGCAATTGGTTCTCAAGAGAATCAGGCAAATTGCCGAGTTGGATATAGCAAAAGGCGGTGAGGCTTTAACCGTGTTGATCACCGGAGAAACCGGAACCGGCAAGGAGTTAGTAGCCAGAGCCATTCACTATACCAGCCGTAGGGCTCAGGGACCTTTTATAGAAGTTAATTGTACAGCTATTCCAACCAACTTGCTGGAAGTAGAGTTATTCGGTTATGAAAAGGGAGCTTTTACAGATGCCAAAACATCTAAAATGGGTTTATTCGAGGCGGCTGATCAGGGAACTCTTTTCTTAGATGAAATTGGAGATTTAGATCAGAGTCTACAGGGTAAACTGTTGAAAGCCATAGAAGAAAAAGTGGTTCGGCGGGTAGGAGGATTGAGGGACCGACAGGTAGACGTAAGAATCCTGGCCGCTACCAATAAAGATCTGGATAAGGCTTTGAGGGAAGGATCTTTCCGAAGAGATCTTTACTATCGATTGAAGGTCTTAACCATCGACCTTCCTCCTTTGAGGGAACGGGGAGAGGATATCCTCCTGCTGGCCCAGCATTTTCTTAGAAAATTCAGCGCCCGATACAATAAATCCATGAAGAAACTCTCAGAACGGACCCTAAAAGTTCTAACCACCTATCCCTGGCCTGGTAACGTACGGGAGTTGAGTCATGTCTTGGAAAGAGCTGTCCTATTGGTGGATAGCGAGGAAATTCAACCGGAGCATCTGGGATTGGGCTCCTTGAGTCAGGTTAAAAATTTAACAGCACAGATAAACCTGGAAGAACCGGTTATAAACTTCCCGCCGGGAGGGATTATCTTGGATCAACTGGAACGGCAAATTATTCTGCAAGCCCTTAAGCATACCAACTGGAATCGGGTTCAGGCCGCCAGACTCTTGGGATTGACCCGAGATACCCTTCGATATCGGATGGAGAAATTTGGAATCACTCCTCCTGAATCCGGTGTGTGATTTCCCCCACTGGGGGATTTGACCCATCTTTTTTCTTCCTTTAGACGGAAACCTCAAGTCGATTATTTTATCTTCTAAGCCCTCAAAATAGCAGATCTTAAACAGAGTTTCCCTTTACTTCAATCCCTTCACATTCCGGTTGGTATAGACCCTGCTTTTTAAATTGTTCAGAGTCTTAATCGGCTTAAATTTTCGGCTATTTTTCCGTATACCCGGCCAGCGACCCTCTTTGAGGGGAATGTCTTATACCAAGTCGGTATTGAAATGGGGTATAAAGTAGAGACCGCCCCACCCTAACCTCTTTGTGGGGTAGATTTTTGGGCTTAACCCCTCCGACTTCCCTTCCCGACACGGGAAGGGAGTTAAGGGACATAAGCACCAGGATAAGATTAACTGAACCTCCTGTGAGAGGTTGGCTTGGAGATCTACCAGTTCCCCTCTTCCGAAGCTTTGGGAGAAGGGTTGGGGGTGAGGGAAAGCCGAAGAGATTCCTCTGGGAAATACGTAGGTGATATCTATGCGATCATAGCAGGGGTTTTGAGAAACAGAATAAAACTAAAGCGGCGAAGGAGGCAAAGAATGATAGGAGTTCTGAAGCGAACTTTTCTTAAAAATGCGGTTCTCGCAGGTTTTTGGATCTTCACTTTAAATCTAAATCTCCAGATAGGTTGGGCCAATCACATGGATCCCCCTTATGTTTCTCTGAAGTTGTCACCGGATATTCCCTCAACCCAAGTAGGGTTGGGACCACCCGGTTTTTATCTTTCCCAGGCGCCGGGTTCTTCAGAAACTCTGTCCGGAGAGGCTTCTCCTTCAGCACCCTCTCCCCTATCTTCCCTAGCCCAACAACCTCCGCTCCTACAACAAGCTCCCCCACCGCGGCCCGGATTTTTACAATCCCTCAACCCGGATATACGGGTAGAAGTTAATTTCATCGGAAATAAAACCTTTAAGGGGGAAGGTAATGAAGAAGGCCCTGAAGCAGAATCAGAGTCAGACATACTTCGAAATCGATTCACCGTGAAAGAGGTCGAACTTGGATTTCAAGCCTCGGTAGATCCTTATGCTCGAGCCGATGTGTTCTTCTCCGGAGAAAACCTTTTAGGAGATGAAAGTGAAGTCGGCCTGGAAGAAGCCTGGTTGACCTTGATTCGACTCCCCCTGGGCGCCCAGGCCAGACTTGGTAAGTTCCGAT
>DATMBG010000039.1 GCA_035559535.1 Candidatus Limnocylindrales bacterium | reverse complement strand
GGGATCTGGAACTACTTGAAACGGGTTGAGTTGAAGAATTTGAGTTGTCAACATCTTTGTCAGTTACGGTATGAACTTCGTAAGGCTAAGGAACGTTTACGACATAAAATTCATGTGATCCAAGGTTGTATTAAACAGCTTGGATTTTATTAGATATTTATGCAAAGATCAGTAAGAAAGATGGATTGGGAGGTTATGTTATCAAAAAAAATCTTAATTATCGATGATGAAAGCGACCTGATAGAATTAGTTGCCTATAATCTAAAAAAGGAAGGATTTAACGTTTACAGTGCGCAGAATGGGGTAGAAGCCCTCAAACTCATTCAGAAAGAACTTCCTTCCCTCATTATTTTAGATTTGATGCTACCCGGTATCCAGGGCTTTGAGATTTGCAAACGGTTAAAAAATAACTCCGCAACCTCAAAAATCCCTATTATTATGTTAACAGCTCGGGCAGAAGAGATGGACAAAGTCCTCGGCTTAGAGCTCGGGGCAGATGATTATATTACAAAACCTTTTAGCCCCCGAGAGCTGGTGGCTCGAGTTAAAGCGGTATTACGACGCATAGAGGCTGCAATCACCGAAACCCCTGTTATTCAAATTGGAGATCTCTCCATCGATACAGAGAAATATCAGGTTCTCTTTAAAGGACAGCCCCTTAACTTAAGCGCTACGGATTTTAAGTTATTAAAATTTCTTGCGATGAATCGAGGACGGGTTTATAGCCGAGATCAGTTGCTTCAAGCCGTTTGGGGAGACGAAGTATTTGTAGAACCTCGAACGGTCGATGTCCACATTACACGCTTGCGATCTCAAATTGAAGAAAATCCCGCGGCCCCTCGATATATTAAAACGGTTCGAGGCATCGGATATAAATTCGCAGAGCAGATTTGAGAAAACGAATTCGTTGGAAACTTTTGGGCAGCTACCTGCTGGTGATCCTCCTATGTACAGGGGTATTGGGGCTTTATCTCACCTTTACTTTAAAAAGCTTTTTTATCACCCAAATTGAACAACATCTCTTTTCTGAAGCTAACCTCCTCTTATCCTATCTCCCCGATCTTTCAGAGGACCCTTCTCTAGACGCGTTCGCTCGATCTTTAAAGCATCGGGTTGAAGCCAGAATTACCATCCTAAATTCAGAAGGTAAGGTACTTGGAGATTCCGATCAAGCATCGTCTTCCATGGAGAACCATCTTTTCAGGCCAGAAATCCAAGAAGCCCTTCAGAAGGGTAGAGGAACGGCTATCCGATTCAGTTCAACCCTTCATCAAAACCTGATTTACGTGGCCTTACCTATTAAAAAATCAAGTCGGGCTTTAGAAACTTCAGGAACTTCGGAAGCCCCAAAACTCATCGGATTTCTTCGGATGGCACTTCCTCTGACAGAAGTCGAACATAATCTGCGGGAAATACAAAACAAAATTATGCTGGGTTCTCTGATGGCTATGCTCCTTGCAGTCATATTAGGAATCTCTCTGGCCCGTTCCCTGGAAAGTAAAATTTTAAGCATTATAGCTTTTACCCAACGGATTGCCCGCGGAGAGCTGGAAGAGCGCATGAAGGTAACCTCCCAGGATGAATGGGGAACTTTAATCCAGAATTTGAACCAGATGGCCGAGAAATTAGGAGAAGAACTGAAAGCGGTCTTCGAAGAAAAAAAGGAAAAAGAAACCATTCTTGCAAGTCTGACCGATGGGGTTCTGGTCATTGATAAGCACGGTAAAATTATCTTAAGCAATCCTGTAATGGAAAAACTTTTTGGTCCGGATACTTCTAAGCTCCTGGAGGTCCTTCAAAGTCAAACCATCCAAAATCTCATTGGAGAGGTTCAAGAAAAAAAATCCAAAGTTTCCGATGAGCTTCAAATTTTATCTCCCCGAAAAACAGACCTTGCCGTGGAGGCAGTTCCTATTAAAGGAGAAGAGGAGAGTCCAGAGGGAACCATCCTGGTTTTTCGGGATGTCACGCGAATAAAACGATTGGAACAGATGCGGGTTGATTTTGTAGCCAATGTCTCCCATGAGCTGAGGACTCCACTAACTGCCATTAAAGGATTTGTCGAAACCTTATTGGATGGAGCCATAGACGATAAAGACCATGCCATCCGGTTTCTAAAAATCGTGGCCAGCCATAGTGATCGCTTGAGCCGATTATTAGATGACCTTCTAACCCTCTCCAACATCGAGCTGGGAAAGATAAAAATCGAGAGAAGTGCGGTGCCCGTGGAACAGGTGGTTCAGAGCGTGCTTCTCATGTTGCAACAGAAGGCCCTGGATAAAGGGATTCAACTTACCTTCGAGGCCTCCAAGGACCTTCCCCCTGTTTTGGCTGATCGAGATCGGTTGATCCAGATTCTGGTGAATCTGGTGGATAATGGAATTAAATACACGGAAAAAGGAGGAAGGGTAAGTATTGAAGCCCGGGTGAAAGAAGATCAACCCCATCGGATAGAAATAGCCATCAAAGATACTGGAATTGGAATTCCTGAAAGCGCCCTTCCGAGATTGGGAGAGCGCTTCTATCGAGTCGATAAGGCTAGGTCCCGGGCTGAAGGTGGAACCGGGTTAGGCCTGGCCATTGTTAAACACCTGGTAGAGGTTCATGAAGGGTCCATGCGGATTGAAAGCCAGGTCGGGAAGGGAACCACGGTTCGATTGGTGTTTCCCATTGCAATTTAACTAATAAATATATTGGGCCCTAAATTGAAAGGCAGATTCGGTATCGCGATTATCCTGAAACACCACAAAGTCGTAATTAAACATCAATCGTACACTCTTGTGAAAATAAAGATTAAGTCCTGGCGTAATTAAAGTCGCTGCATTATCACTTTTGTCGGTATCAGGATCTGTAAAATCAACTCGAAAGGCAGGCTCAATGGCCACCAATCGCTTGTTGGTGGTAAGAGGATAACGGTAAGCTGCTATTCCCGTTACACCAAAGAGATGAGCGGTATCATCTCCTCTCAAAAACCCACCGGTGGCCGGATCAAAGTTGTCTGCAAAGTCGACTTCCCCTATAAGCCAGATTCCGTTATTGGGATCGGGACGATATTGGAAATCAAACCCATAAGCCTGCACATTGGTAGAGTCAATTGCAAGGGGATCTCCATTGATGGTATTATTGGAAACACTCACGGCAAACTCTAATCCCTTCACAGGAATTACGTTTATTCGCCCATTAATCAATTTTCCGTTATTGGTATCCGGAACCACATTTCGACCCGCTCCATTTACCAGGGCCAGTTGATAGCCTATACCGGTATCTTTACCAAAGGCTTCCTTAAAATTTCCGAAAACCATGATTCCAATGTCTCGTTCGCTAAATTTTAGATCTTCCAGGCTATTATCCAGGGCTTTCTGACTAACCCCCCGAATTCGAATCCCTCTTTCGATCATGGGAAATACACTGGAAGAGAGAAGCTGAATTCGGCTAAAAGGTTTCTTGAATTGACCAAATCTTAATTCAAATTTGGGATCAAATCCCAGATCTAGATAAGCATCTCGCAAGATAGCAGTAGAAGCCGCCGCATCTATTTGGAGGCGTCCGATGATCCAGTCTGTAAAATTAGCCCGCAATCCAAGCCTGGCTCGACGAATCTCAAAAGAATCCTGCACAACTCCCTCATTCTTATCGGGTGTGGCAGGATCATCTTTTTTATCTACCGAACTGGTTGAAAACTGTAATTGAAAATACCCGTCGAAAGTAATCTTGTTTGCAGCTGCTGAAAAAACATTTGGTTTCGCCTCCTCTTTTTTTTCCTCCTTTTTCTCCTGCTTTTTGTCTTCCGCTGCAAATACAGAATCCGATAAAACTAAACCGGTTATGAGAATCAATAAGATCTTGAATTTTTCAATGGATTGCTTCTTTCTATGAATCATGCCTGTATCCTCCTTTTAGTTTTTAAAGTTCTAACTTCAAGTACGGGCGTACGGCCGTACGCCCCTACGTCCTTAATGGAAAGAAAACTCCCTCTTACAGAATTCAGCTTAAAAATACGGTAAAATGATTACAGTTCTATTACTCCGCAGTTAAAGTTTTGTTAAAGGATATTTCCTGAATCAGGCGGGATATAGATGATCTCGGACACGGTGGGAAAATTCATCTAATAAAACAGAGGAATGGGATAAAACCTTGACCAGGATTCCGCCATAGTGGGTAGTCGTTGCAGAACCCAGGAGGAGGGATTGGGGACCTTCGGTTTGGTTTTCTTTCTGAAAGGAAGGGGTTGAGAGACGTTGAAGTTCCTGGAGAAGATAGGTTAAGAAGTTCCGGGGTTTTTCCGAACTCCGCAGGATTTTTTTATAATGAAAGTAAGCCGTATACAGATACTCAAATCCCTCCAGACAACCCGGTTCCAGGAGGTTTTCTTTTTCAGGTTGGAGATCCAACGTATCCAGAAACACCAGGGTATTTTCCTCGCGTATTTCGGTACGACTGTAATATCTTTGAAACGAGAATTTTTCCCCTCTGAAGAGCCGACCCGGCGTAAGAATTTCAGACATAGAAAACTGACTGGTGACATCCAGGTGAACGTGAAGCGTCTGGCGAAAGGAAGATCCTCCAAAGGGGATGACTTTGTCGGGATGATAAGCCAGCTCAGACCCTTCCTCGATTTCAAAGGTTATTTGCTGAACACTCTCTTCTCCCTTTATCATTCGATAGATCTTGGTAGCAGATTGGGTTGTGAGATAAACCCGAGCGCCTTTTCTGAGGGAGATGTGAATATGGAAAGTGTCCCCACCTACAATTCCTCCGGTAGGATTAATCAAAGGAAGATAGACTAAATCCGGTTCGCGGAAGGGATAAGGACGTAAAATTTGTAACGGAAGTTTTGAATAAGAACGGACTAAAACGGTCTTTCCGTTATGCTTTTCAAATTCTAATCGTAATATCCCGGCCCTCCCAGGCCTGTAGTAAGCCTCCATGAAAGGTATGACCTCTCCTTCCCTCCCTTTTCTGGGGTAAGTTTTTTGGACCTGTCTCCTCCAGCGCCCCTTCCTGGGTCGGCAGGGGGCCTTTCCTCCCTGTTAAGGAATAGGAATGGAGATTAAATTACGGTATCAGGCCTCAAAAAGCAGTTCTCGCTGAATCCATCGGATTACATCCTGGACTCCTTCGCCGGTTTTTAAATTGGTAAAGATAAAAGGTTTTCCATTTCTCATCTTCAAAGAATCTCTCCGCATGACCTCAAGATTGGCTCCTACATAAGGAGCTAGGTCGATTTTATTGATTATCAGGAGATGAGAACGGGTAATTCCGGGACCCCCTTTTCGAGGTATTTTATCTCCTTCAGAAACATCAATCACGTAGATCCAGGCATCTACCAACTCGGGACTGAAAGAGGCGGCCAGGTTATCTCCTCCACTTTCTACAAAAATAATTTGAAGTTGGGGAATTCGGGTTATTAACTCTTCAATAGCTTCCAGGTTAATGGAAGCATCCTCCCGGATAGCCGTATGGGGACATCCACCTGTCTCAACACCGATAATCCGGTCCGGAGGTAAAGCCCCACTTCGAATCAAAAATTCTGCATCCTCCTTGGTATAGATATCATTGGTTACTACCCCTAACTGATAAGTATCTCGCATCCTTTTACAAAGGGTATCAATTAAAGCGGTTTTACCTGACCCTACTGGGCCACCAACGCCGATTTTCAATACTGCTGTCATAGGAATCCTTGACGCTCCTTTTACTTTTGCAGTTTTTAACCATAAATCCATGAAGGATCCTGAAAAATGGGGAAGTAGGAGCATGGTAGGAGAATTCACACCGATACGCCTCTACCCCTCAGACTTCTACCTTCTTCATGGATAAATAAAATCGATAGTTTACCATAAAGAGAAGATGAGAAATCTTCTTCCTTTGTCAGGGCTTTCTGGGGCAGGTTTTTTGGATCTAGCCTCTCTGACTCCCTTTCCCTCCTAAGGAAGGAAAGAGTTGAGACCCAGGTAATTCCAAAGTTCCCCCTTCCCAACTAAAAAACTACCCTTGAAGGCTTTGTCAAGGGGGATACCTGGAACTTTAACAAACTATATTACTTTGTAAAGCCAGTTCCGTGTGATTCTCCCTCATCCCCAGCCCCTCTCCCCCTCCCTCACCCTCCTCCCCTCTTCCCCCACTCGCGGGGGAATTCCCTCCGTGGACGGGGGGAAAGGGTGGGGGCGGAGAGGGGAACCGGCAAATCTCCAGGTCAACTCCCCAAGTGCCCCCTCTCCCGAGGCTTCGGGAGAGGGGGTTAGGGGAGGGCAGAAGAGCTGTCCAAATTTAACTTTACAACGTACTATGAACTCCAGAAAATCTTCTTATACAATTCCCTTACTGCGGTAGTATGTTTTTCATAATCCTTCAGGAAAGTTTCACCGGCCTGATCTCCCATATAACCCATGCGTTTTGCCAGTTTAAGCCTGTCTTCGGGTGAAGTTGGAAGAACTTTAATGGGAAGTTCCTGAACAATTCCCAAGCGGTTTTCCACCGTTCGCAGGAAGACATAAGATTCTTTAAGCTGTTTGTAATCTGCCTCGGGAAGAAATCCCTCTCGATAAAGACTTTCTAAGGCCGGTAAGGTACCGGCCTGACGGACAGAAGGATTTTGAGGTCCATATTGGAGTTGCAGGAACTGAACCATAAATTCGATATCTACGATACCGCCACTCCCCAGCTTGACATGATGACTTCGTTCCAAAATCTCCCAGGCTATTTTAGCCTCCATCTTTTTCTTCATCTCCCGAATTTCCACTTGAAGAGGTGTTTTCCTGTAGACATCAACATCCTTTCGGTAAATATAGCCATGGGCCATTCGGATAAATGAATGACCGAGGTTTTCACTTCCGGCAATAAATCGGACTTTAATCAGGGCCTGACGTTCCCAGGTTTCTGCCCGGGTTTGGTAGTATTCACGATAATTTTCAAAGGGAATGGCCAGAGGTCCTTTCCGACCCTCAGGGCGAAGACGCGGGTCCAGTTTGAAAGCAACAGGATCCACGCCGGGTTCCCCGAGAATTTTATTTAAAAACTCAATGAGCTTTAAAAAATAAAGATAATTTTCGATCTGGATGGGAGGTTCGGAGATCTTCTCGGGTAGATCCAGGCTCTGTCCCACGCCAGTGGTCATCCCATTTTTATCGTACACATACAACACATCCAAATCTGACGTATAGTTCAACTCCTGCCCCCCCAATTTCCCCAGTCCCATAATGGCGAATGCGCATTCTTTTCCATCAGCCTGGGGAATTCCATACCGACCCTGGAGTTCTCTCTGGGCTATTTCATAGGCGACCTGCACACAGACATCTGCTAAATCCGAAAGGGCCTTCAAAGTTGTCGGAAAGTCAGCCTTACCCAAGATATCCCTCAATCCGATCCGAAGAGTCTCCGCTTGCTTGAACTGCCGTAGTTTACTTATTCGAGAAGGCAAATCGGTAGGAACGGAACCTGGACCGGCTTCCGGTGTAGGGGGAGATTTCAAACCGACGGCTATCTGAAGTTCCTGATACATCTGCTCCCGGGATCTGGCCTGTTCTATAACCTCCGGGTTGAGAAGTACATCCAACATATCCGGATATCGGATGAGAATTTCCGAGAGAAAATCGCTATGACCGAAAAGCCGAAGGAGCAGTTCAATGACCTTGGGATTATTGGCAAGAAGTGCATAAAGGGTGGTTCTGGCACCGGCTACAGAAACAAACTTCTCCAGATGGTTAAGGGCCTGGTCGGGATCGGGGGACTGGCCGGCATATTCAAGAATAAAAGGCATGATAGTAGCCAGAAGTCCCCGGGTTTTGGCTGAATAGTGAACAAACACAGGGCCGTCTCTCAAAAGGAGAATGATGTGATAGGCCCTGGGAATATCTCGAAATCCATACTTTTGTAAAATTTGATAGGCCTGCTCCTTGGGAAAATCCTGATTTCGGATCATGGCCACTTCGGGAGTCATTTGACTGGAAAGTCCGATACCCGAGGCGGAACGATCTAAGGAACCCTCAAACAAACTCTGAAAGATTCTGTTGACCCGGAAGGTATGAAGTCGATAATCGTGCATGAACTGCTCGGTGGCTGTGGAAGTTCGTTCCCCAGGGATAGGACGATAGCCCAGCCTTCGGGCACATAATTCCAGTTTTTCAGGATCAGTGGGAAGGGTATGGGTTTGGAATTCATGAACAATCTGAAGCTTATGCTCTACATCTCGTAAAAAGAGATAGGCATCCCGCAGGTGAGTATAATCCTCCTGGGACAGGAGATTGTATTGGCGAAGCTTTTCAAGAGCCAGCAGGGTATTTCTCTCCTGGATTTGTGGAATTTTGCCTCCATATAGCAATTGTAAAACCTGGATACTGAATTCTATCTCCCGAATCCCTCCAAAACCTAATTTGACATGGAGGTTTTTTTCGCCACTGATAAATACCTTTCGATCGATCCGGTCCTTGAGTGCTTTGATTTCGTTAATAGCTCCGTAGTCCATATATTTTCGATAAACAAAGGGTCGTATCATCTTCAAAAAAGCTTCCCCCAGTTCCATATCCCCAGCTACAGGGCGCGCTTTGATTAAAGCCAGCCGTTCCCAGGTCTCCCCCCACGATTCATAGTAAATCTCATAGCTGCGTAAAGAGTAAGCAATATTACCACTCTTACCTTCCGGCCGTAATCTTAAATCCACCCGGTACACATATCCCTCCGGGGTTACATCGGAGAGGGCCGAAGTAATTTCGGTGGAAAGCTTTCTGAAATACTCAGGATTGCTGAGGGAGTGTTTTTGCTTTCCTTCCCTGGAACCGGAGGTCTCTCCCGGATCTGCAGAGTATAAATACATCAGATCGATATCCGAGCTAAAATTAAGCCCCCTTCCACCTAACTTGCCCATCCCCAATACAGTAAACTTACACTCTCGCCATCCTCCTTGAGGATCTGGATAGTAAGGGGTTCCGTATTTTTCCTTTAACTCTGCATCGCAGATTTCATAAGCTCCCTGGATAAGAACATCTGCCAAATCTGAGAGCTCTTCGGTAATTTCTTTAACCCCTCCATATCGGAGAATATCCCGAACCCCGATCCGTAAAATTTCCCTTTTTTTAAAAATACGAAGGAGAGCCAGCTTTTCCTTCTTGGATAAAGGTGAGGGAGCTCCATCTCCACTCAGAAACGCAGTCAGTTCCTGGTAGAGAAGTTCCTTACTTTTGGGAAACCGAAGCTTATCCAAATCCGCCAGCCAACTCAGGTAGTGGGGATTCCGAATCAAAATATCGGAGAGATAGGGACTGGTACCAAAAAGATTCATGAGGACTTGCAGAACCATTGGATTTTCCTCTATTTTAGATAGGAAGTCACCGGGTCTGGGGATGGCCTCGAGATATCTTTCCAGGTTATTAAGGGCACTATCCGGATCAGGGGCCTGGTGAGCAGCTTCCAGCAGCTTTTCCAAAAAAAAATCAGGTAGGGAGTTTAGGGCCGAGTCTGGAGTTGAACCCTTGGTTGAATTGACCCCCACTGAAACGCCTGAGGTTTTCAACGTGGAAACAGATTTAAAATTCCCCTTGACCCTTTCGAGGATATGGTTGAGATTTTGAGAGGCTTTTCGGGAATCCTTAAAGGGATACTTGAGTAAAAGATCTGATAATTCCTGAAGAAGATAATTTTTAAAATCCGACATGGAAATAATGTAACCATAAGCCTGTAAAACCGTCAAGATAAATAGAGGTCCAGATCAAGAGAAAAAGAAATTGACCGAAATCTAAAATCCTTCACCGCATTCCCTTTCCTGAAGCCCCAGGGGAGGGGATGAGGTGGCAAGACACCCACGCCCCCCGACCGGTCCTTATCTTGATGCCTATAGGAAGGAGGGGATAAGGTAGAAAGAGTACGAGGCACGTTGAAAGTGCAGGGTACTCCTTGTACCTATCTATTCTATCAGTAGGATGTCTTGATTTTATTTTATTGAAGAAGCCATAGTTATGCGAGTCTTTCTGAGAGAACCCAGGCAAATCCGACCGGATGAAACGACCCTTTTATTTCTCTATGCAGGCATCGTAGGGATACTGGGAGGCTTTGGAGCTATTATTTTTAAGTATCTGACGGCTATCGTTCAAAGACTCTTTCTAGGCTCTTGGGAAAATCTGCTGGATGCGGCCCTTCAACTTCCCTGGTATTACCGGATTTTAGTTCCCACGGCAGGGGGAACCCTGGCCAGCTTTATTCTCTATTCCCTGGCCAAAAAAACTAAATCCTACGGAATTTCTGACATCATGGAGGCAGTCTCTTTAAGGGGGGGAGAGATCGAAGTTCGTTCGGTCCTTTTCAGATCCCTTTCGTCGTTGATGATCATTGGTTCAGGCGGATCGGTTGGCCGAGAGGGACCTATCGTACAAATCGGGGCCATGCTTGCTTCCCAATTCGGGCAATTACTCCGCATATCCAGAATCAAGCTGAGCATCCTGGTGGGATGTGGGGTTGCCTCGGGTATGGCAGCGGCTTATAATACCCCCATCGCTGCCGCCATTTTCGTTCTAGAGATTATCATGGGAAACTTTGCTACCGATATTTTTGCCCCTGTGGTGATCTCTTCGGTTGCTGCAACCCTTGTATCCCGGGGAGTCATGGGCAATCAACCGACCTACCGTATCCCACCCTTTTCCATGGTCAGCCATTTCGAGCTCATTTTTTATGTCTTTCTGGGAATCCTGGCTGGATTTGCAGCCTATTTGTTTATTGAGGCCCTCTTTAAAGGAGAAGAAATTTTCAAAAAAATTAAAATTCCTGCTTATTTTAAGATTCCTTTGGGAGGATTCCTCGTAGGAATCCTCGGATTAAGTTTTCCCCACGTCTGGGGTAATGGTTATGAAGTCGCAAGCCGAATTTTAAATCAGCAGCTTCCCGGACCCCTGGTACTGATCCTCTTTTTCTTAAAAATTATTGCCACGGCCATCACTGTCGGCTCCGGCGGTTCTGGAGGAGTCTTTACTCCCAGCCTCTTCGTGGGAGCCGCCCTCGGAGGGGCAGTAGGAAATGCGGTTAACTATTTCTTTCCTCTCTTGACGGCCCCCTCAGGGGCTTATGCCCTGGTAGGTATGGGATGTCTGCTGGCCGGAACAACCCATGCCCCTATCATGGCCATTCTGATCATTTTTGAGCTGACACTGGATTACGGAATTATCCTTCCCTTAATGCTCTCCTGCATCCTCAGCAGTTATGTGGCCAGCAAGATCAAACCAGAGTCTATCTATACCGAAAGACTTAAACAACGCGGAATTCAACTCAGCCGTGGGATGGAAGAGATGGTCCTCTATTCGATGCGGGTTCAGGATATTTTAAAAACAGGCGTTTCGCTTCTCCCGGAAAATCTCCGTTTCGATGAAATCCTAAAACGATTTTATGCCTCCCGAAGTGACTATCTGTACGTAGGAGACCAGCGAGGAAATCTCTTAGGGGTCATCAACCTGCACGATATCAAGGAGTTCCTCTCTGAGAAAGACCTTGAAACCCTTGTTATAGCCAAAGACCTTGCCACTCCGGTCTCGGTGGCCTACCCTATGGACCGACTTGCAGACGTTTTAGAGAAGTTCTGGCTTCAAGATCTGGAAGAGTTGCCCGTAGTTAGAAGCAAAGATTCTTTACAGTTTCTCGGTATTGTAACCCGCCGGGATGTCCTAAGTACCCTGGATCGGGAAGCCCTTCGAAGGAAAATGCTCCTGTCCCGATTTGTGACCAGGTCTGAAGATAAACTTTTAACCGATCGTCTGGAGCTACCGGAAGGATTCCGAATCGATAAAATTGTAGTACCTCCTGAACTGGTCGGTAGGACCATTGGGGAAACTAATCTCCGAACTCAATACCACCTCAATGTTTTAGCGGTGATCAGTCCCGGGCGAAATGGAAAGGAACAGCGACACTTCCCAGACCCCAACCGAAAACTGGAAGAAGGAGATATCCTGGTCGTATTGGGGCGTGAAGATGACATACGTCAACTCTATACCCAGGATTAATCCCAGTTAAAAATAAACAAAGTTTTTTTACTCTATTTTTTACAAAAGGGAAGGGGGATAACCCTTAGGAGGGAATTTAACTTTCTAAAGTTATTAGAAAAAGACTTGATAAATTCGGACTAAGATTTTATAATAAAAGTGAATCTCATCTAAAACCTTCAACCGTCCTGGGTATACCTGAGAGTTTACCTTAAAGTCAGAGAATTTTCTAAAAATCCATGGTCAAACTGCACCTGAAAGGAGGTAGTAACGATGAAAATTACTCCACTTCATGATCGAATCGTCGTTAAAAGAATAGAAGAACCCGAAGTTCGGAAAGGAGGGATCATCATCCCAGATACCGCCAAGGAGAAACCTCAACAGGGTGAAGTTATTGCGGTTGGAAAGGGGAAGTGGTTAGAAAACGGTAAACAATTGCCCCTGGAAGTTCAGGTTGGTCAGAAAGTTCTCTTCGGCAAATATGCGGGAACTGAAGTTAAACTCGATGAGGAAGAGTATCTCATCCTACGAGAAGATGATGTCTTAGCCATTCTAGAATAGCCGTCCCGAGAAGGATCCAGTACCTATTTATAGACTATCAGAGTAGAAATTTTTCCTTTTTGTTCAAGGTAGAAGGTAGTCTATAAATAAGTACATCAACAAGAAGGAGGTTATAGCAGTTATGCCAGCTAAACAACTTCTTTTTGGGCAAGAAGCAAGGGATGCAGCCCTGAGAGGGGTTAATATTCTGGCAAATGCAGTAAAAATTACTTTAGGACCCAGAGGACGTAACGTAGTTTTAGATAAAAAATTTGGTTCTCCTACCAGTACCAAGGATGGGGTCACAGTAGCCAAAGAGATCGAACTGGAGGAGCCCTATGAGAACATGGGAGCCCAGTTGGTCAAAGAAGTGGCCAGTAAAACCAGTGATGTGGCTGGAGATGGAACAACCACAGCAACCATTTTGGCCCAGGCCATATTCAGAGAAGGATGTCGGAATATTGCCGCCGGAGCGAACCCCATGGATTTAAAACGAGGGATCGAGAAGGCGGTGGAAGTTGTAGTCGAAGAGCTGAAAAAACTGAGCAAACCGGTGGCCGGAAAGAAAGAAATTGAACAGGTAGGCGCTATTTCGGCTAATGGTGATACTTCCATCGGTAAGATCATTGCCGAAGCCATGGATAAGGTTGGAAAAGACGGAGTTATCACGGTAGAAGAAGCCAAATCCATGGAGACCACCCTGGAATTCGTAGAAGGAATGCAGTTTGACCGGGGTTATTTGTCCCCTTATTTTGTGACGGATCCTGAACGGATGGAGGCTGTTTTAGAGGAGCCTTATATCTTGATCCATGAGAAGAAAATCTCCTCGACCAAAGACATGTTATCCCTGCTTGAGCAGGTTGCCAGATCGGGTAAACCCTTGCTTGTTATCGCAGAAGATGTCGAAGGAGAAGCCCTGGCCACCCTGGTCGTCAATAAACTAAGAGGAACTTTAAAATGTGCGGCGGTTAAAGCCCCGGCCTTCGGTGATAGGCGAAAAGCCATGTTAGAAGATATTGCCATTCTGACCGGAGGTCAGCTCATTGCCGAGGAATTGGGAATCAAGCTTGAGAATGTAACCCTGAACGATCTGGGAAAGGCCAAGAAAGTAGTCATTGATAAAGAAAATACAACCATTGTAGAGGGAGCCGGATCCAGAGATAAAATCCAGGGTCGAATTAAACAGATCAAGATGCAGATTGAAGAGACCACCTCGGATTATGATCGGGAGAAGCTTCAGGAACGGTTGGCTAAATTAGCCGGTGGGGTTGCAGTCATAAAAGTAGGGGCAGCAACCGAAACGGAGATGAAGGAAAAGAAAGCCCGGGTGGAAGACGCTATGCACGCCACAAAGGCCGCTGCTGAAGAAGGAATCGTTCCAGGTGGAGGAGTGGCTTATCTAAGATGTCTACCGGCCCTTGAAAAATTGAAATTAGAAGGGGATCAGCAAGTTGGTGTGAATATTGTAAAGCGGGCCCTTGAGGAGCCTTTACGCCAGATTGCCAATAATGCCGGATGGGAAGGCTCGGTGGTGGTTGAGAGGGTCAAAGAGATGAAAACCAATGAAGGCTTCAATGCGGCTACCGAGGAGTTTGAAGACCTGGTTGCGGCAGGAATTATTGATCCAACCAAAGTAGCCCGGGTTGCTCTCCAAAATGCCGCGAGTGTCGCAGCCCTTATGCTGACTACCGAAGCCCTGATTACCGAGGTTCCTGAGAAGAAGGAAAAGTCTAAGATGCCTACCCCACCCCCGGATTTTGACTAAAGGAAGCCTGTAAAGGCACTACAAAGGTATAGGATATCCAATAACAGTTGATCCGAATCCGATTCAACGGGTAAATTTCCTGGCCCATGTTAAGAAAGGGGAGAGAAGGTAGCTTTTCCGAATCAACCTTCTGAAAACCCCTACCCCGTGCGCTCTGGATCCTTTAACCTGACCCAAACAGGTTGAAGACCAGAGCCCACAAATACAACCCAAAGTCAAGAAAAAAACCCTGAAAGGAAGGCAGTTTCCCTCCAAATCCAGTATCCCCTTCTCATCCTGTTGGATTGAGTGTCGGAGGTGAGTCTGTTGCGACACGAAGTTTTCTACAAGAATCTGGAGCCGGCGTTTTCGATTAAGAACTATCTGGAAAGACAGATTAAAAGAATAGAACGGCGAACCTTAAAGTTCCCGGAAGATCAAGTATTTCTACATGTAACCCTGGAGAAACACCCAAGAAAAGAGGAGTATGCAGCTCTTTTCACCCTTTCCCTTCCCAAACGACAACTCCATGCCGAGGAGCAAGGTAAGAACCTTCGGCATGTTTTGAAAGAAGTCTGTGGAGAGCTCCTCAAGCAACTGGAAGATGTTAAAAGTAAGCTCCGAATGGAAGATGCCTATAAGCGAAAGCGGGCTAAATTCCAAGTTCAAGAACTTGTTTCGGGAATGGCTCCTTATGAAAAGACCTATGAAGCTAAGGCACTTACCGACCTGATCCTTCCTCAACTTAAGAAACTCTATAATTTTGTCCGAAGGGAGATCATCTACCATCAACTCATAGAAGATATAGAACCCTATGATCTGACGATTACCGACGTAGTAGATGAGACTGTTCTGTTTGCAGTAAGAAACTTTGATCAGAAGCCGGATTCCTTTCCCCTGGATCGCTGGTTATATCGGATTGCCCTGGATATTTTGGAACGGGAAGTTGAGAAAATTAAAGCAGAGCGAGAGGCCAGAGTTCCTGTTGAAACCGAAATTCCAGAACCGGAGCCTACAGAGGCCGTCTCTACCCTGGGAAGTGAAATACTGGATTTCTGGCAACCGGATGAAACTCTAAAACTGGAAGATCTCGTACCGGATGATAAGATGCCGACTCCTGAAGAGATCGTAACCCGTCAAGAAATTCAAAAATATATTCATCAAACCTTGAGTCAACTCCCCAAAGGCTGGCGGGAATCTTTTATACTTTACAGCGTGGAAGGCTTCAGCCTGGAAGAAGTGGCCTGGGTGAGGAGAAAATCCGTTGATGAGGTACGAAAAGAAATTCAATCTGCACGGGAATTCTTACAAGCAAAGTTGGAAGAAACAGAACTCGTGTAAGGCTTCTTTTCTTAGAAGAATCCGATACGGAGGTGAAGGAAGTTTATGGAATGTCAGTTGGTGATAAATTACCTCTCAGAATATATGGATAAGGGACTCCACCCCGACCTGCTTCAAGATATTGCCGAACATATTAAAGAGTGCCCAAATTGTGAAGAGCGTCTGACCCTTTTAAATCTGGCGGAAGAGTTCTTTACAACTTTAGAAGAAGTAGACCTTCCGGAAGGTTATTCAGAGCGGGTGGAAAAATTGATTCAGCAAGCTTTAGAAAATCGAGAATAACAAAGAAATCTGATTTCTTTAACGGACTATCCCAGGATACCAACAAGGAGGTAAGGAGAAGTTGATGATTTCTTCGGCAGATATAGAGAAACTTTTAAATTTTAAGGGAGAAACCTATAAGACCTGTAGCTTTTATCTGAATGTAGATGGAAGTAAATATACCCCCCGGGATTATGAAACAATCACTAAAAATTTAATTAAAGAACGGCGGCTGGAGCTGGAAGCAGAACACCTACCCCATGGGGTCATGAAATCCCTGGAAGAAGATTTTGAAAAAATCGAGCGTTTTGTAGGAGAAGAGTTTAAACGAAATAATACCAGAGGTCTGGCTATTTTCTCCTGTAGTGGAAAGGATTTCTGGCAAGTATATCGGCTTCCCCGACCTGTTAAGAATGTTCTCGTGGTTGGAAATGATCCCTACATACGCCCTCTAACCGTTCTCCTGGATGAATATCATCGCTATTGTTTAGTCCTGGTCAGTCGCGATAAAGCCAGAATCTTTGAGGTGTATTTAGGCGAAATTCTAGAGCATTTTAAAGTCTTTGATGAGGAGGTTCCGGGAAAAGTTCGGATAGCCGGGTGGTACGGTCTGGAAGAAAAACGCATCGAGCGTCATATTGAATACCATGTTTATCGGCATCTTAAACAGGTTGCCGATCGGGTCTTTGATTTCTTCAAAGAGAAGCGCTTCGACTATCTTGTTATTGGAGGACGAAGCGATATCCTCCCGGAATTTGAAAGATGTTTACATAGCTTCCTCATAAAAAGATTGGTCGCCCGGCTGGATCTGGATGTGGAAACCCCCATCCAGGAAATTAAGACTCAAATCCTTCAGATCGAAAGAGATGTGGAACAGAAGCAGGAAGTGCAACTGGTAACCCGACTTATGGAAGAAGTGGCTACGGGAGGCTTTGGGGTCTCCGGGTTACACGATACCTTAAAAGCCCTTTATGTAGGAAATATCCATACCCTGTTGGTAGAGGAAGATTTTTCGGCTCCCGGCTTAGAGTGCCGGAATTGTGGACTTTTAACCACGGTGGAAGAAAAATCCTGCCCGATTTGTCAAGGACCCCTTGAAGAGGTCCCCGATGTGGTAGATGAAGCTATTGAAGAAGTCTACCGCCAACGGGGAGAAGTGGAACATATCCCAAATAATCCTATTTTAAAACAACTGGGAAGGATCGGAGCTTTACTCCGCTTTAAAATGCCGGCTTCCCTTCGAGCTTTACCACCGGCTTGACGAGGAGAAATCTTACTTGAGGAGGTTCCAACTGTGGCCGATTTTCGTGAGCTTTTATTCTCAAAAGCCTTTAAAATCATACCGGGTATCGCTTACAACCAAACTTTGGAAGAATTATCTAAAACCCAGGAAGAGTCCGGGGATAAAGTTCTTTTTTATGAAGTTGTTTTGCCCGTGGATAAATCCTGGGAGTATTTGCGTGATAAAATCTATCCGACTCTGGTCCGATACTTAAAAAATAAATCCATCGATCCAGAAACCTGTAAAGGGGTTATTATTGCGTTATTTTTTAAGGATCTGTGCTACCTTATAGAAGGCCGCGAGTTTATGAAAGTATTTTGTGAAATGGAAGATCTTAATAGTGCGGCCTTGCACTTTAGAATTCTTAGATGGCTTTCAGAGGGAAACTCCGATTAGTAGGTTAAACGTCCCGTTTGATTTTGAAAAGAATTAAAAATCCTTGATCCCAAGGATTCCCCTCCCTTTTTATCCTACCTGACAAAGTTCTTTAGTCTTTTTCAATGCGTTCCCGTACCACAGGCTCAAAGGCATTATATGCCAGCGTAAATCCCAAGGCCAAAATGGCTGCACATAGCCCAAGGCCTACATCAATATAAGGCGGAGCGGTTAAGGCCAGCCGAATCACCACCGTAACTAAAGCAAAACCGGAATTGCGAAAGACGACCTTATAGGTCGAACTATACCGTAGCGAAATCAATACAATCAATACGTCACTAAAGATAAGGAGAGTATAAAAGGTATCGAAAAAACTGTTGATAGATCCTTGAACCAGGTAACTCCGAAGATGATTTACTCCAATCATTACAAAAAGGGTTAATAAGAGTAGAGACACTAACTTCTTAGCTGCCGTAAATCTAAACTGCTCCAGGGTATCCTTGGTGATGGGACGATGCTGTTGCACATGATAGTAGAACCCCAGGGCAACAAAGATAAGTAATGCACCGCTCGCATCGGCAAGAATATGAAGTACAGGACTGGAGACCTGGGTCCAGGTGATAGGTTCGTCGAAGTATATAAACTCTTTGAAAGGTTTACGTAAAAGAATCAAAGAGAGCACCTGAAATTGCTTACCCAGAGAGTCAGCCACGGAATGAGCAAGTGCAAAGACCAACCCAATGGCTTCCAGGAACAGAAGTAAGGTAAAGGCCAAACCTACTGCGTAGAAATGGTTGCGGGGGACCCACTCGCTGAGAGTTTCTGGAAGTACTCCCTTTCGATTCAGTTCAATAACGATTAATCCAATTACAAAGGCAAGAACCAGTAAATCGGTGACTATCCGCTGGGTATAGATGCTTTCCCAGATTTTTTCTAACTTATCGAAAAGCCTGTCTATCAGACTGTAGAGTCGGTCCATAAAAGTAAGTTGCTTTCCCATGAAGTTAAGAACTAACTTCCCACAAATATAGCCTCGGCCCGGTTCAACCAGAATGTCATCTCCATAGAACGGAACAACTCGATAGTCTGGGACAGTTCAGCTCGTGCTTCCTCCGATCTTCCTACCTTGTGATGGAGACTCCCAAGGCCAAAGTGAACATGAGCCACGAGCGGACGCATCCCCAGCTCCTCAGCCAGCCCAAAAGCCTGACGATAATAATCTTCAGCTTCTTCGACATGGGGAGGAGCCTGATGGGCGTGGATCTCACCCAGGAGTCGGAGAGCCCAGGCCTCATGTCCACGTTCTTTGTGGTTACGAGAGAGGTCAAGGGCGTGCAGGGCAAGCTCCAGGGCAAGGCTTCTTCGGCCTACCAATAGATAGGATTCACTCAGCCAGCCAACCAGGAGCGACAAGCCACCCATTGTTTTCATAGAAACCATCTGCTCCACAGCCCGCTCTAGAAGAGGAATCGCTTCCGCAACACGTCCAGAAAGTACATACGTATAGCCCAGGGCCGAATTGATGTAATGTAAGAAGAACGAGATATTCCAGGTCTGGCTGAACGCAAGGCCCCGTTCAAATAGAGAAATAGCCTTTTGAAACTCTCCTTTGTGGAGGTAAAGAAAACCGGTCCCGTAATATGCGGCGAAAAGACCCAATGAATCATTGGCTGCTTCAGCAACCTGAAAGGCTTCTTCGGCCCGAATCCTTCCTTCGGTGAACTCTCCAACCTCAGCAAGGCAGCGGATTAGCCAGTGACGGGAGACAACAAAAGGCAGGGTAGCCACGTTAAAGCGCTCATAGATCAGATCTCCTTGGAGGGACTCCACATTCTTCCTGAGAAATTCCATCGCCTGGGGATAGTTACCTAAGTTATAGTAGACTTGCCCCAGGAAGAGGTTCGTTGCAACCTGGAGTCCAAAATCCTGAAAGGTTGTAGCAATTGCGAGGGCGCGTTGGCCGGATTCGGCAGCTTGATCCAGCTTACCCCTCCACCAAAAATAGTGGGTCATGTAGCTAGAGACCCAACCCAACCTTCTCTGATCATCCAAAGTTTTAGCAAGAGTTTCCGCCTCGCGAAGGAAGTTGAGAATCTGTTCATATTTTCCAAGTGGAAAAAGCGCGTTCCGAAGGTCGAACCGGAGGTCGATGGCTTGTTCGAGCATGTCACGACTCTCTGGCAGATGCTGGAGAGCAACCAATGCCTGCTCGAAGCAGGATACTGCCTCCCGGTTGGCTGAGCGGGCAGCCGCTTTGGACCCCGCCTGACGGAAGTAGATCAAGGCTTTATCCCAAACCTCGCCCCGTTGTGCATGATACGCCAGTCGTTCCACGTTCTCATCCAGCCGATCGGATGACCGCGTTTCCAGGGCCCTCAAGATCTGGTTATGAAGTATCCGCCGTCGTTCTTGCAGCAAACTTCCATAGGCCACTTCGTGGGTCAAGGCATGCTTGAACGTGTATTCCAGATCCGGGAAGAGACTGGTCTCGTAGAGGAACTCGGCGGTTTGGAGGTGCAGGAGACCCCGACGCAGCGCTTCCTCCGGTAGCTCCGCAATGGCTTGAAGAAGCCAGAATTCTACATCCTTGCCAATCACAGCCGCACACTGGAGGAGATGCTTCTCCTCAGGGGGTAACCGATCAATCCGGGCGGCCAGCATCGCCTGGACGGTCCCCGGCATCTGAAGGGTTGGAAGCGCCTTCACCAGCCGATAGGCCCCTCTCTCCCCCACCAAAGCCTGGGTCTCTACCAACGTTCGAATACTCTCCTCCAGGAAGAAGGGGTTCCCCTCGGTCCGCTCCATCAAGGATGGTCGGAGGGGTTGCAGACTGGCATCGTTTCCCAGTAGAGCCTGGAGAAGTTCTTCGACGCTCTCAGAAGGTAAGGGATCCAGGCGGAGTTGGGTACAATAGGTCTTGCTCCCCCAACCATGCTGATACTCGGGACGATAGTTGACCAACAACAAAATCCGAGCCGTCGGCAGGCCCTCTATCAAGCTATCCAGGAAGGCTTGGGTCTCGGTATCGATCCAGTGCAGATCCTCAAAGACCAGCAACAGAGGCTGTATCTGGCTTTCCCTCAAAAGAAGGCGTTTGATAGCCTCTAAGGTCCGCTGACGACGTTGGGGAGGATCCAGTTGCTTCCAGGAGGTATCCTCCATCGGCACTCCCAGCAGCGACAGCAAGGCTGGTAAGGTCGGTCTCAACGCTTCATCCAGGGCCAGGATCTTACCCATAACTTTCTCTCGGATCCTTCGGACATCGTCCCGGTCCTCAATCTGAAAATAAGCCTTCAGGAGGTCAATCACCGGCAGGTAAGCCGTGGCTTTCCCATAGGAGACCGAGCTGCTTTCCAACCACAGCCAGCCTTTGGTTCGATGGGAACGGGTAAACTCATAGAACAGGCGGGACTTGCCGATACCGGGTTCTCCCACCAAAGCCACCACCTGACCTTGACCTCTACCTGCCTGCTCCAGAGCCTGTCGGAGGGTCTCCAGCTCCTGCTGTCGTCCCACGAAGCGGGTGAAACCCCGAGCTAAAGACGCTTGCAGACGTCTTCGGACAGGACCTGCACCCACCAGCTCGAACACCTCTACAGGGTCCTGGAGTCCCTTGACAAGAACCAGACCCAGGGATTTGACTTGAATAAAATCCTCGGCCAGCCGAAGGGTATTCATCGTCAGCCGGATCGTTCCAGGAGTGGCCAGTTGCTCCATGCGGGCTGCCAGATGGGTCGTTTGACCGATGGCCGAGTAGTCCATGTGGAGGTCGTTGCCGATGGTCCGCACCACCACTTCACCGCTGTTGAGACCCACCCGGATCTGCACCTCGATCCCGTGCTGGTAACGGACTTCTTCGGTATAGCGGCGGATGGCTTCTTGCATAGTCAGAGCTGCATAGCAGGCCCGGACTGCATGATCCTCATGGGCGAGGGGAGCCCCAAACAGGGCCATGATCCCATCCCCCAGAACCTGGTTCACCGTTCCCTCGTACCGGTGAACTGCCTCCATCATGGCGTGTAGGACCGGGTCCAGAAGCCTTCGAGCCTCTTCGGGATCGAGTCCCGCCAGCAGTTCCATGGAGCCTTTGATGTCGGCGAAGAGGATGGTGATCTGCTTACGTTCTCCTTCCAGGGCAGACCTGGACTGGAGGATCTTCTCAGCCAGGTGTTTCGGGGTGTAACGCTGGATCTGGGGTTCTGGGTGCAGAGGGACCTGACCTGTATCGGTTGTAGGGGCGACCTGGCGGGTTGCCCCTATTGCCAGACCTGCCCCACACTGGCCACAGAATTTGAACCCTGGGGGATTCTCAGCGCCGCACTGGGGACACGAAAGTCTCAGCTTTGTGCCGCACTCTCCACAGAAATTCATCGTGGGGGGATTTTCAAATCCACAACTTTCACAGTGCATAGGGATAATCTCGAAACCAGGGGATGTTTCTTACCCCTGAATTCAGCTTATTCTTTTCGAATAAGGTCCATTGCTTTCCTAGGGCTGACCAGTCTTCCGGTGAGTTGCTGTAAGGATAACCCCTGTTCCCTCATGGATTACTTCTCATCTCATGACTATTTAGGTTTAAGATAGGCCCCCTCCCCTCAAATGGAAACCCTTCCTTAAAAGAATTTTTGGAGCGGTGCCAAAGGGTATTGATTCCCCACCCGAATTTGCCTGTTGATCCCTTTCTTCCGTTGTAACTTCCCAGGTATACCCTTTGCTCTCCTTCCGCCTGCGTAGGGTTATATAAATCCCCTATAGGGGATGATTCACAGGGGCAACAGAGACAAGGCAAAAGTACGATCACCCAGGGGCTGGCGGAGTTTACAGTCGTCCTGAGACATGAATGGCCCAGAGCAGTCGGATTCCGAACAGGAGGGAGAGAATATAGGCGATCCAGCCGAGTATGGAGATACCCCAGATCAGGGGAGGAACCTGGAAACTCATCATAAGAGCGGAACCCAAAAAGAGGGCTGCGGTAATAACTCCAAATACCAGGCGGTTTACAAGCCGTTCCAGGCCTCGATGGTTTAAGTTGAGGTCAAATTCTCCGGTTCGGAGTTTTTGAATAACCTCGACCATGCCAGGTGGAACAGCCTGGACTACCCGCTCCAGGTCCCAATAGAGGCGTTGCATTTTTTGAAACTGGCGTCGGGGGGAGAGGTATCGGGAGAGCATACGCTGCTGGTAAGGTCGGATAACCGTCAGAAGATCAAATTGGGGATTTAATAAACGTCCCGTTCCCTCCATGACAATTAAGGTTTTTAAGAGCATGGCCAGACTGGCCGGAAGCAGGATTTGATGACGGCGAATGACTTCCGTCATCTCACGGAGTGCCTGACCCAGGTTAACCTTGTTGAGGGGTAAATTCCCATAGTAGGTGATAAAATCCAGGACATCGGCTTGAAGAGCGGCTTTATTGAGGTGAGGGGGAGGAGAACCTATTTTGGTAATAACAGAGACCAGCCGATTCCCACTTCCGGTGGCTACGGCCATCAAAAGGTCTTCCACATCTTCTCGCAGTTCATCGTCCAGACGACCGATCATGCCGAAATCAATTAAACCGATCACTCCCCCTTCGAGAATTAAAATATTCCCAGGATGAGGGTCTGCATGATAAAGGCCTTTGGTAAAGATCATTCGCAGAAAAATGTCAACACCCCGGAGCGCGAGCTGGGACAGATCTATTCCCATTTTTTCCAGGGCTTCCCTGTCGGAAAGTTTAACTCCGGAAAGAAATTCCATCGTCAGTACCCGGCTGGTGGTATACTCTGGAAAAACAGCGGGAATATGAACGGTTGGGTCATCGGCAAAGTCCTGGGCGAATAACTCCAGGTATCGAGCTTCTCTTTGAAAATCCAGTTCTCGAAGTAGGGTCCGTCGGAATTCATCGACCGTTGCCCGGGGTCTATAGGGGCGACTTTCTTCTATATATTTTTCGACTAAATCTGCCAAATCTGAAAGAATTTCAAGATCTACCTGGATTTTTTCTTGAATATTCTCTCGTTGTACCTTTACGACGACTTCTTCACCCGACTTCAAAAGAGCTCTATGAACCTGACTGATGGAAGCGGACGCCAAAGGAATCTCATCAAAATATTGGAAGAGATCCTGGATCGGTTGTTTTAGTTCGCTTTCTACAACCCGCCGAACCGATTCCATGGGATCGGGAGGTACCTGATCCTGAAGCAGGGTCAGTTCATCGGATTGAGCCACCCCAACTAAGTCAGGCCGAACACTGAGAATTTGCCCGAGTTTAATAAAGGTAGGCCCTAATTCTGTAAGAGCCATACGGACCTTTACTTCAAAGGGTAATTTCGCGATGTCCGGATTAACTCGCCGGGCCAGAATAGCTTGCGCAAAATCTAAATGGAGCCGATTAACCCATTCGGCCAGGCCATACTTAACCAGAACTCCCAGGATCTCCTGATATCGATGAAGATGATGATACGCTTGACGGATCTCTCTAATTTTCACGTTCCTATCCTCATCCCTGTAATAGAAATTTTAAACTTGTTTAAGAATAACCCTTATTTGCTTAGTTCAGATAATCCTCTAAACTTTTAGCGTCGGCCCGTTTTTTTAATCTAGATTTGGCCCGCTTTTCCAGTTGCCGAACTCTCTCTCGACTGAGATGTAACCGCTCCCCAATTTCCTCTAAGGTTAGAGGCCCTTCGCCATCAATTCCATAACGTAAGCGGAGGATCTTTGCTTCTCTGGGATCTAATTCGTCCAGGAGTCCCCGAAGCTCTTCAATGAAGGTTTGGTTAATAACAACTTCATCGGGAGCCAGATTATTCTTATTGGTTACAAAATTCATGAGGGTGATATTCTCATCCTCGAGGGTCGGGGCATCTAGAGATAAAGGCTTCTTTGAAAATTCCAGGATGGCCCGAACTTCATCTTCTGAGATGTCCATCTTATCCGCAATTTCCTTCGGAGTTGGCTCTTGCCCACCCTTTTCCTGAGAAAGCTCGCTATAAACCTTACCGACTTTCACCAAAAGTCCCCCTTGCTTTAAGGGTAATCGAATTGTACGGCCTTGTTCGGATAAAGCCCGCAAAATAGACTGCCGAATCCACCATACTGCGTAAGAGATAAACTTAACATTTTTCGAAGGGTCAAATCGTTTAGCGGCCTCAATTAACCCTAAATTTCCTTCATTGATTAAATCGGTCAGGGACAAACCACACCCCTGATAACCCTGAGCTACTTTTACCACAAATTTTAAATTCCCCTCTATTAATCGATTCAGAGCTTTCTGATCCCCCTTTTGAATCCTCTCGGCCAGTTCTCGCTCCTCCTCCCGGGTTGTGGTGGGGATTTTCCCGATTTCCTGGAGATAAAGCTTCAAGCTTTTATCCGTGGAAATCCCTGCCGCAAAATTATGCATATTTGAAGGTTTCATAATTATTTTTTTAAGGACGTAGGTATCCTATTTCCTCCTTTCCTAAGGATTTATAACCTTTTCGATCTTCCTTCTGCTTTCATAAAAGCAACGATAAAGAGAAGCGCGAACTATTAATATAAGTAAGGTGGGTTTTTTTGGCAAGGGGGAAAAAATCTTTTAAGCTATTTTATTTTATCCCTTCCCATTCATAAAGGAAAATAGGATCATTTACCCTAAACTGCAAAAAATTATAATATTTTTTAACTTGATAATGTTAGATTACCTGGTTATTCTACTTTCAGGTTCCATAGGGGGTAAATAATACCATTTACCTATTGGAATGGCAGGGAGGGTCGTAGGAATATTAAATGAAGGGTTAAAATCCTGTAGGAATCACCTGTTTATAATTACCCGGCTATCCACAGATGCTCCCCATGGAGCTGAAAAACCCTGCTGTAAGCATAGATTCTTTATTATTTCATTGCCGCTTTAAGTTTAGTTGGAAAAAATATGATGAAAAGTTGGAAAGTCCTTCTTAGCCTCATAATGATCCTTTTACTTGTCTGGTTCTTACAATCCGGAGAATGGAAACGCATTCAAGAAAGGAAAAGTTCGAAAGCTCCGCCTTTATCGGACTTAGATTTTATGAAAAAAACTCCCCAGGAGGGGACCCGGCAGAATACCCAAGAATCCGGAGTACCTCTGGAAAAGATCGAGGATCCGGCCACCGAAATTATTACCCGGGTGTACGAGTTGGTATCCCCTTCGGTTGTGAACATTATAGCTACCACCCTTGAAGTCAATTTCTTCTGGCAGGAAATAATCCCCCAACGGGGGCAGGGTTCCGGATTTATCATAGACCGAAGGGGATATATTCTCACGAATAATCATGTTGTAGCCGATGCTAAGCTTTTGGAAGTTACACTGATCGGAGGAAAGAAATTTAAGGCCACGTTAGTTGGAAGGGATCCCAGCACGGACATAGCCGTAATCAAGATACCGGAATCTGAGGTGCCCAGAGTTGCAGTAATCGGAGATTCCGACAAACTTCGGGTAGGAGAGCGGGTTATTGCCATCGGTAATCCCTTTGGATTGGAACATACGGTAACTTCCGGGATTATCAGTGCTTTAAACCGACAACTCCGCCTCTCCCAAGATTCCGAAATACATCGAATGATCCAGACCGATGCCTCCATCAATCCAGGAAACAGTGGAGGTCCTTTGATTAACGCCAGAGGGGAAGTAATTGGAATTAATACGGCTATTTTTTCTACCAGTGGAGGAGCCATGGGAATAGGATTTGCTATTCCCATTAATACGGCCAAGGAAGTCGCAGCCCAACTAATTATGAATCAGCGGGTGGTGCGACCCTGGATGGGCATTGTGGCTGGATTCGCCTTAACCCCTGAACTGGCTGAAGCCCTGGAGCTCCCGGTTCAAGAAGGGATTATGATCAGTCGGGTATCCCGAGACAGCCCGGCCGATAAAGCAGGACTTAAAGGAGCCAGTCGGGTGGTTATAGTAGGTAACATGAGGCTTCCTATCGGGGGGGATATTATCCTGGAGGTGGCCGGACAGAAAATATCCGGTGTAGAAGATTTAATTCGTACGATCCGGCAGCATAAGGTAGGGGAAACGATTCCTGTAGTTGTTATGCGGGGTAATGAAAAACTAACCGTTAAGGTAACTTTAGAGGAAAGTCCTGAAAATATTGAAGAGAGATAAAAGCCGGAACCAGGAAGAGAGAAGGGTATAAAGACCCGGAGATCCGAGAAAGGTCTCCGGGTCTTTATTCAGGGATTCTTACGAATAACCACATGTCGATTCCGACCCTCCCCTTCTGAAGAACTCTGCAAGCCAAATTTTGAAGCCAGTTGATGCTCGAATCTTCGGATATAACTGTTAGTGGGAGGCAGGTGAAGTTCGGTAAGAGCTAACCCCATAAATTCTATGATTTGCTTTTCTATCTGATCCAGTAATCTATCCTGCGAACTGGTCAAAACATTTAAAAGCCCGGCAGGAGGTTCTTTAGAATAATCAAACGCCGGAAAGTAATAGGGTTGTGATGGTTTTCCTTTTTTTCTCTCCACCAGCCTGTAAAGAATCCGGGGATTTTTCACCTCCGTCTTAGTGTAGGAAATGGAAAGAACCAAATCTCTTTTGTCCTGGATGAATTTATACAAATCTGGAAAATCTGATTCGGACAGATCGATGATCGCAAATTCTGGTTCATCGGTCTCCTTTTTACTCTGAAGTGTGGCTATCTTGTCGGAGACAATTCTATTTTCAAGAAGCTTCTTAAAAATTTCATTCCATCCCTCTGCCTGCACAGTTTACCTCCAAATGATAAAACTAAAATTAGAATGCCTATGCCAAGATAAGATATAAAAAAAGTGGGCCTAAAATTTGTATAGAAAATCTTATACCACGAACTTACACTATCCAGAGGAGAGTTGTCAAGGGGAATAGGGACTCCTGGGGGGAACATTTCAAAAGGAGAAAATTAACTTGACTTTTCATATGGGATAGAATAAAGGGATAGAGAATATCCGATAAGTGTTTAAGAGGGATCATGAAATGTTTACAGTGTCAATTTGATAACCCTCCTACCATGAAATTCTGTGGGGGGTGTGGAGCCAGGTTGGGATTTTTTTGTCCGCAATGTGGCGCTGAGAATCCACCTGCGTTTAAGTTTTGTGGACAATGTGGAACTCCACTGGAAAGTCCGGAGCCACGGAAAGAGAAGGTTTCTACCGAGAAGGACCCCATTTCTCACCTTCGGGAAGTAAAAATCAAGAATTACACTCCCCAACATCTGGCCAATAAAATCCTTACGGCGCGTTCGGCTCTAGAAGGGGAGCGCCGCCAGGTTACAGTCCTCTTTGCAGACATAGCCGGTTTTACGGCCCTTGCCGAGAAGTTGGATCCTGAGGTTGTTCATGAGATTATAGATCATTGCTTTGAGTTCATCACAGCCGAAGTTCATCGCTTCGAAGGAACGATTAACCAATACACTGGAGACGGCGTCATGGCGTTATTCGGTGCCCCTATTGCCCATGAGGATAGTCCACGTCGAGCAGTACATGCGGCACTGAGCATCCAACGGTCTATCCAGGACTTTTCCCAAGAACTTCAAGTACAGCGTGGATTTGGACTGCAAATGCGGATCGGATTGAACACAGGGATTGTAGTTGTAGGAAAGATTGGGGATGATCTTCGTATGGACTACACGGCGGTGGGGGATACGACGAATCTCGCAGCACGACTCCAGCAGATGGCACGCCCCGGAGGCGTATTTATCAGCGAGGTAACCTACAAGCTGGTCTCGAGCTTTTTCGAAACCTTGGATCTAGGCGAGGTTCAAGTAAAGGGGCATACAACTCCGGTAAGGGTTTTTGAGGTTATTCGGGCGCGAAGGCGGCGGACTCATTTTGCAGTGGTTGCAGAGCACGGAGTGACTCCCCTCACCGGGCGGGATTTGGAGTTGGCAACCCTTGAGGATCGATTCCAGCAGGTAAAAGGAGGACAAGGTCAAGTCGTCTTTATTGCCGGAGAGGCCGGCATCGGTAAATCTCGTCTTATCTTTGAACTTCGCCAAAAACTGGTTAAACAGGGTGAGCAGGTCACATGGCTGGAAGGACGATGTATTTCCTTTGGACAATCCATCCCGTTCCTTCCCCTGATGGATCAGCTTCGAGAGAACTTTGGTATTGAAGAGGGGGATGGTGAACCTGAAGTCATTGCTAAAGTAGAACAGGGCATGCGTCGCCTGAAAGAGCTGGAAACGCATATTCCCTATATTCGATATCTACTTTCGGTAGACCCGGGCGATTCGGCTATCCGGTCTATGGATCCCTTAACGCGCCGGAAGAAAATATTCGATGCCCTGCGGGCCCTCATCCTCCGAGGGACTAGCTTCCGCCCCATCGTCCTGGTTTTCGAAGATCTTCACTGGATCGATACCAGCACCGAAGAATATCTAAGTTTCCTCATGGATTCGGTGGCAGGGATCCCCCTGATGCTCATCCTGACCTATCGGGTTGGATATACCCCACCGTTCGGAAGCCGGAGTTTTCATACCACCTTAACACTTCATAATCTGTCAGAGGCGGAGGTACTGGCCATAGCCGGACATGTCCTTGGGACTCAACAGTTCCCGGAAGAGGTCAGGGCAGCCCTCATGGAAAAGACAGAGGGAGTTCCCCTCTTCGTTGAAGAAGTGACTAAAACCCTTCTGGATTTGGGTATCCTAAAACGGGAGAATGGAAGTTATCGCATGGTGAAGGGAATTACAGAGGTGAGCGTACCGGATACCATCCAGGGGATCATCATGGCCCGCTTAGACCGCCTGGGGGAGGATGGGAAACGTATCGTACAGCATGCTTCGGTGATCGGTCGGCAGTTTCTGGTACGTCTCCTGGAACGGATTTCCGGACTTACCAGTCAGCTGGAAGGGCTTCTGTCGGAATTGAAAGCCCTGGAAATCATCTATGAACAGGGATTCCTCACCGAGCCGGCCTATGTTTTCAAACATGCCGTAATTCAAGATGTGGCTTATAACAGTCTCTTAGTCAAGCGGCGGAAGGAACTCCATCGAGCGGTAGGATACGCCATCGAGGAATTATATCAAGACCGTCTGGAAGAGCATTATGAAGAGTTAGTTCATCATTTCTCCCAAGGGGAAGTCTGGGAGAAAGTCTTTCATTATGCCATTAAATCCGGAGGTAAAGCCAAGGTCATCTTCGCCAATCGAGAAGCCATCCATTTTTATACCTTGGCCCTGGAAGTCGCAAACCGATTAACTCTCCCACCGTCAAACGATCGGCTCATTAACTTATATGAGAACCGGGGGCAGGTTTATATCCTTTTGACGAATTACGAATCGGCTGTGGCGGATTTTGAAGCCATGCTGGAGCAGACTCGACACCTGGGGGACCGACATCGGGAAGGAGAAGCTCTTTGCCATTTGGCCCAAGCCCACTGGCTCCGATTCTCAGAAGCGGATCTGGGTCTTGTCCAACAGTACGCCCGGGAGGCCCAGGAAATCGCTCAGGAGACCGGAGATGACTTGATTCTAGCCCGAGGCCTCACCTCCCTCGCCCTTGTCGACCAGGCCCGGGGGCGGCTTTATGAAGGAGACAAAAAGTTCGAAAGATCCCTCGCCATCGCCCGAAATAAAGGTTATAAAGGGATTATGCCGGGTAATCTGGTTTGGATGGGTGCCCACGCCCAATGGCGAGGGGAATTTAGACGGGCTATTGAACTCTGCCAGGAAGGGGAACGTATCGCCCAGGAAGTCCATGACGGTTTTCAAGAACTTGCAGCCCTCTCCTTTCAGTGCCTGGCCCATGCCGGATTAGCGGAGTGGGATCTCGCCCTGGAGTGTCTAAACGAGGGAATGAAAAAAGCCAAGGAACGAAATAACAAGTTCATAATTGCTCGCCTGACCAATAGCCTGGGTTGGTTCTACAGCGAACTGGGAGACGTCGCCAGGGCAGTTGAGTACGATCAGATGGGCTATGAGCTGGGGCGTACCGCCAAAGTTTCCAATGCCGAAATCAGCTCCCTTATTAACCTGGGAATGGATTATATCCGTCTTGAACAACTCGATCGGGCTCGTACTTTAATGGAAGAAACGCTGGATCGGGTAGAACGCGAAGCCTTCGGCTCCCATCGCTGGCGGTGGAAAATCCGACTTTTAGTAGGATTGGGTCAATTGTGGAAGATGAAGCAAGAACCTGAGAAAGCCTTAAAACTCCTGAATCAAGGTCTTAAACTGGCTATAGATACGGGTTCTCGTAAGTATGTGACTGAAGCCAAAGGACTCCAGGGAGAGATCCTTCTGGCAAATGGACAGATAAAAGAAAGTTTCCGTGAACTTCAAGAAGCCTTAACCCTGGCTCAAGAGATGGCTTCCCCAACTCTCATTTGGCGCATTGCCCGATTACTGGGTCGGGCTTATATCCAACGCCATGATACAAATTCCGCCTCTGCCACTTATCAACTGGCCCTTAATACTATCACCACCCTGGCAGACCAGATCAGTAACAGGGAACTCCGGGAGGTTTTTCTTACTTCTTCGGAAGTAGCCTCTATTCGGGAGGATTTTATCCAGCTAGGAAAACAAGGGGCTTAACCTGTAACTTACTTTCCGTTACTCAGATGGAAACCTCAAAAAATGAATGGAAACTTAAGGGTTAAATTCTACCCTTTTCCCTTTCTAAGTCCGGAGATCCTCACCTGAATTTTCACCTTATCTAAAGGGTACAAAATTTGCGATCAAAACTACTTACCGATTACCTATTTCCATTAATGCGGCAAGAGGGAAGGATGGCCCGGTATTATCTAAAACAACTTTGAGATTCTAAGGAGGAAGTGCCATCTCTATTCCATCCCTTACACAGGAGGTTTTAAGAAAATGAAGCGTCTATCTTTCTGGATTTTTTCTCTCTGTATCACCCTGATCTGTATGATTTTCTATGGGAGGATGGCTGCAGAAGAAAAGAAAGACGATAAAAAAGGAAAAGAGCAGGTGATAGAGAAGAAAAATGGGAAGATTAGAAAATCTGACCTGGTTAAAGTCTCCATGGGATTTGAAGCAGGTATTCTGACCGATAAATTGACGTTTCCTACAGGAATCACCTTTGATGATCAGGGACAAATTTACGTAGCTGAGTCTGGAGCCTTCCCGGTGGCCAAACCTAAGGTATTAAAAATTAACCCGGACGGCTCTAAAGAGGAAATCAAAATTACGGGAATCGATCTGGATAATACCTTACTCGGGATTACTTACCACCAGGGTTATCTTTATTTATCTCATCGAGATAAAAACGATCTTGGGGTTATTTCTCGGATAACGTTGGATGGGCAGGGTGAAACGCTTATTGCAGGTCTCCCCAGTCAGGGGGATCATCACACCAGCAAAGTCGTTTTTGACAGGCAAGGACGGATGTACTTCGGACAGGGTACCGTGACCAATTCGGGCGTGGTTGGACCCGACAATGCTCAAAGGATGTGGCTTTCTAAACATCCTCAGGCTCACGATATTCCCTGTAAAGATATTGTTTTGACGGGCCAAAAGTTTACCAGCAGGAACCCCCTGACAAAGAGTCCTTACGATAAAGTAACGACCGGAGCTTTTCAACCCTTTGGTCAGGCTGGAGCCACCCGCATTCCAGGGCAACTAAAGTGTAATGGGGCCATCTATCGGGCTAACGCAGATGGGAGTGGTCTGGAAGTTTATGCCTGGGGATTTCGAAATCCATTTGCCATTGGATTCGACGCAAAAGGCCAGCTTTACGCTACTCAAAACGGCTTTGATTTCCGAGGAAGCCGTCCGATAAATAATGATCCCGACGTACTTCTTAAAGTAGAAGAAGGAAAATGGTACGGATGGCCGGACTTCAGCAGCACCCTCCTACCGATTACCGATCCCAGGTTTGGCGAAGCAGGTAAAATTCCCACCTTTCTCATCGACCATTCGGCCAGTGGGCTTCAAAGTCCTCAAAGGGATAAGAACTTAGTCGCCGTCTTTCCTTTGCATTCCTCAGCCGATCAATTCGACTTTGCGCCGGCAACCGGACCTTTTAGTAAATTCGCAGGGGACATGTTTGTTGCACTATTCGGGGATATGTTGCCCTTTACCCAGAGTACCAATCGGCACAAACAGGAGCATCAGGCCAAACCATCGTATTCAGGTGGTCAAGGAATCCAGGGTGGTCAAGGCCATCCGGCCAATCCAGAAAGCCAGGATCATCGGGATGAACAAAACCTGCAAGAACCTTCCCAAGGACATCCAGAAGATCAGGGTAAACAAAGACACCTGGAAGAAGAGGAATATCCCCATGCAGGATATAGCGTGATTCGGGTGGATTTTAAATCGGAAGAGATGATGCCTTTTGTCTCCAATGCAACCTTTAAACCCGCCTCTAGAAGTAACAGAGAAGGAGGTTTAGAGCGACCTATAGATGTCAAATTCGGACCCGATGGAGCCATGTACATTGTGGATTTTGGTGTACTTCAAATTACCGAACAGGGGATAAACCCTATCCCTCAAACAGGCGTAATCTGGAAGATAACGGCAGTGCAGAAAACAAATCCCTAAATCTCACCCGTCTACACATCTTCGGATAATTACGGGGTTTCTACATAGGGACAGGTTTGAAACCTGCCCCTACTTCGGGTTTTGATACCCGATGGGTATTACGTGCCCACCGTCTGCTGCCTGTTACTCTGCAAGAACAGCTCCAATTTATATATAGCCGTAATGGTGAGCTGATCTAAGATCATCTCTTCCTGAATCATTCTCCGAATCTCGGATAAGGTAAAAAGCTCGATCTGTATATCTTCTCCCCCTTCGGGATGACTGTTTCCTACCACCAGGTTTTCAACCAGGTAAACGTATCCTATTTGACTGCTATAACCAGGAGCTACGTAAAACCGACCCAGAGGAGTCCAGACCCTCCCCGTGATTCCCGTTTCCTCTTCCAGTTCCCGACGAGCCGCTATCTCCGGTCTTTCTCCCGGATCGGCTGTACCGGCTGGAAGATGAAAAGAATACTGCTGAATGGGGTAGCGATACTCCTTGAGAAAATAAATTTCACCGCTATCCTTCCGGGGAATCATAAGAACCGCCGCTCCTCTCTCCAAGACCCCATATACCCCTTCGGTCCCGTCGGGTCGGATAACCCTATCTTCTCGAATACGATACCAGGGATTCTCATAGGCAATTCTGGATCCCAGGGTTCTCCATTTTATACTCATGATCCTACTCCTCCCGCCAAAGACAAAAGTTGCTTCCACTGAACTTCGGTCACCGGCATTACCGAAAGACGCGGCAGTTTAACCAGTTCAAAATCTGCAAACTCAGGCCGGTTTTTTATCTCCACCAAGGATACTGACCGGGGTAACCGTTCCCTGGGTTTTACGTCGACCACCACAAGTTTCTGGTTCTGTCGGGATGGATCTGGATAAGGGTCGGAAATAATCTCGGCAATCCCTACCAAAGCCTTCTCATTTCCGGTATGGTATATAAAAGCTAGATCCCCCTGGCGAATCTGTCGCAGATACTTTAGGGCAAGATTGTTGGAAACCCCATCCCAGATAGTTTTTCCGTCCTTCTCGAGATCGTCGTAAGAATACTCATCAGGTTCTGTTTTTAAAAGCCAGTAATGAGCCAAGGTAACCCTCCTCCCTGGAGATTCAAAAATATAGATGAAATTCAGCCCTTTAAATTTAAAGCCAGTTTAAAAACAGCCTATCACTCGATTCCTACCTTAAAGATAGAACATCCGGGATCGTACGCAAGAAATATGTGAAAAATAGAGAAACCGCTTTGTAAAAGCCTCTCCTTGACGTACGGGTAAAAAAGCCGTACTGTTGTATTATAAACTTTGTTGGTAGGAGTGGGTTTCAAATTTATCGTTCCAATTGATAAAATAATACCGATGAATCAGACGAATTTGCCCCCTGAAAATCAGGATCCCCTTTATACGCCTACATCTTATTCTGAAATCTTACACCAGGCCGAACTTCCAGGACCTAAACAGGCTTTTTACCTGTTTGCTTTTTGTTTGATTTTTGTTGCTATGATCGGAAGTTTACTTCAAATCTGGCATCGCCAGATCGGTCTGATACTCACCGAGATTCTCTATATCTTCCTTCCGACTCTGGTCTATGCAAAAAGTTTACGGCTTAATTTCAGAAAAACCTTTCGACTGACCCCTATAAATTTTAAGACGGCCTGTATAACCGTTTTAATGACAGGAGCAGCCTTTATACTTATAGCCCAATTCGCCATTCTTCAGGAAAAGTTTATCCCTACTCCTCCAGAGTATGCAAGGTTTTTGGAGGAATTTCTGCTAAACTTTAAGGGTTTATCTTTAATTTGGGGTGTTCTTCTTCTGGCAGTTCTTCCGGGAATTTGTGAAGAAATGCTTTTTCGAGGATTTATTCTGAGTGGCTTCTTGAAAGGTTTTCACAGAGAAACAGCCGTAATCCTAACCGGGATCCTTTTTGGAATTATTCATTTAGATATTTATCGATTTATTCCCACCTCCCTATTGGGTATCCTCTTTGGTTATCTTGTTTTAAAGACCGGAAGCATTTTGACCGCTATGCTGGCCCATACAACCAATAATTCTATTATCTTGTTTCTTGCTCAAATAACCCCTCCTGAAGAGGTTCATATGGCGGTTGGAGAGCCAAAACAGATTCCTGTGCTCCTTCTATTAACCGCTGGTATCACCCTTGTGTTGAGTTTTCGTGCAATAGAACGAACCAAGCCAGTCTAGCGGACCTCACTTTAATTGAAAGACACAACGTAAAGAGGTATGAACGTGTATAATACCCGGTAAAAGTAACAGGTATAATAAGCTGGTATTGAAATGGGGTGTAAAGTAAGAATAGCTCCTTCCTTTCCTCCCCGCAGGTGGAGAGAGAAGGGAAGGGCCGCCTGGGTAAGGGCCATGCAGAATCGCTCCTCCCCAGGATACAACCTCTTCAGAGGGAATGGATAAGATACAATTTATTCCATCCAAATGGGTATAAGATCATGGCCATCATCCTTAAAAATATACGAAAAGTTTATAAGAATATCGTCGCAGTCGATGGAATTTCCCTGAATATCGAAGAAGGAACTGTTTTTGGACTGTTAGGACCCAATGGAGCCGGAAAAACTACCCTTGTGAAAATACTTACGACCATCACGACCCCAACTTCGGGAGAAGCTTATATTCATGGGTATGATATTAAAAAAGATTCGATTAAAATTAGAAGGATCATCGGGGTGGTTCCCCAAGAAAACAACTTAGATCGCTACTTAACAGCCCGAGAGAACCTGACCCTCCATGCCAAAATGCAAGGGATGTCCCGATCCGAATATAACGAAAGAGTCGATTATCTACTCAACATGATGGGCCTTTTCCATCGGAGAAACGACTACCCGGACAAATTTTCCGGTGGTATGCAAAGGCGTCTGGTCATTGCAAGGGCCCTGATACATTCTCCGGCCGTGCTTTTTCTAGACGAACCTACCACCGGACTTGATCCCCAATCCAGACGGGCTGTGTGGGAGTATATTCAATCTTTAAAGGAAAAAACAACCATTTTTCTAACCACCCATTATATGGAGGAAGCGGATCAACTCTGCGATCGGATCGTAATTTTAGATCATGGCAAAGCCCTGATAGACGGAACCAGTACCTCCATCAAAGAAACTTTAAAAGGATCAGACCTCTATGAAGTGGAGTTTGAGCCGGACTTCAAGCCAGATGCTTCCCAACGAGAGTTTTTATACTCCCTCAGTGACAATTCCTATGAAGAAAATGGCTCTATTCGGATTAATTTGAAAGACAAAAAGTATTTAAAGTCCCTGATAGAACGTATTGAGATTAAATACATTAGAGGAATCCGTCGTCTTGAACCTACCCTGGAGGATGTCTTTATTCATCTAACAGGGAGAAGTATTCGAGACTGAAGGAATCATGGAGTTGCGCGGTATTTTTCCTATTTGCGAACGAGATTTTATTGTAAGTTGGCGAAATATTTCGTCGGATCTTTTACCGACCATTGTTTCACCCCTGACTTTCTTCCTGGCCTTTGGGTTTGGGTTACAGGGGTACCTGTCCGATATAGAAGGCGTTCCCTATATGACGTTTATGGTGCCCGGGTTGGTCTCCATGACAGCCGTAACCAGTGCCTTTGACCATGGGGCCTGGAGTTTATGGTTCCATCGAATTGTCCAGAAGACTATTAACGAATACCGGGTAAATCCCATCTCCGTTTACGAGATCGTGATTGGCAAAATTCTTTCCGGTTTTCTCCTGGGTGCCATCAAAGGAATGGTGGTTGCCATCATTTTATTGTTCCTGATAAATTTCCAAACCTCTACAGGCTCAGAATCTGCCTTCGGGGAGTTTAAGGATTCTTCCCTTGCTGTCTCCCATCTCCTGTTCTATCTCCTGTTTGTTTTCCTGGGTTCTATGATCTTTTCTTGCGTGGGGACCATGTGTGGAACCGTGATGGACCGACCAGAGGATCTCAATAAAATCCAAGGGGTGGTAATAACTCCTCTGGTCTTCCTGGCAGGCTTATTTTTTCCCCTCTCTTCTTTTCCGCCGGAGGTCCTCCCCTTGATTAAATTGCTCCCTACAACGGCGATTTTCGAGGGTGCACGGCAGGCCCTTCTGCAGGGGAGAGTGGAAAGTCAATATATTCTGGAACTTTTCTCTTCAGCAGCCATAAGTTTTATTTTAGCCGTTATAATTTTTCAAAAATACATCGAAGAATAAGTTAACGATGCGAAGATACCCGATCATATAGGCTACTTTCTATCGGTGTCGCCTCGCATCTCTATAGAGGTTGCTTTTTCCTTATGGCCATTATCACTATTTCTCGATTACTGGCCAGTGGTGGGGAAGATATTGCCAATCGGTTAGCCAAAGAGTTAGGCTTTACTTTGATTGATCAAGGGTTTCTCCGCGAGCAATTCCGGAGTTACGAAGTTCCCGGCCTCCATCTGGATGAGATCGATGAAAAAATTCCGGAAGGAATTCAGAAGGCTGACGATCAGAGAAGACTGTATATAGATTTGGTTCGAACTATTATTGCAGACATGGCCCTGGAAAGGGACATCATCGTTCTGGGTCGGGGTGGAACTTTTCTCTTCAAAGGCTTTTCCAGTGCCCTTCATATCAAAATCCTGGCATCCTGGGAAAGTCGAATAAAACGGCTTTGTGAAAGACTTAATGTGGATGAAGCCAGGGCGGCTTCTCTACTGGAAGAAAGTGATCGTCACCGTCGGGAATATATCCGATACCTGTACGGAGAGGATTGGATGGACTTCAAATTCTATGATTTAATCCTCAATACAGATAGCTGGACGCAGGAAAGTGCAGTTAAATTGATCCTTCAAGCTACCGAGCTGAAGGAAATTAGATTTAAAAAGAAGGAAACCTCGGAGGAATTGGAAAAATTAAGATTTAACAGCAAATTACATCTGGCTAAATTTCTAACCGGAAAAAAACCTTCCCATCGTAAAACGGTTTTTGCAAATCCCAGTGAAGAGGAATTTGCAAGGCTTTTGGATTTTTATCAAATTCGATGGGAGTATGAACCCAAAACCTTCCCTCTGTCGTGGGATGAGCAAGGAAACGTGGTTACAGCCTTTACTCCGGATTTTTATTTACCCGATCTGGATCTTTATATTGAATTAACCACCATGAAGCAACAACTGGTTACCCGAAAGAATCGAAAAATCAGGAAACTTCGAGAGTTATATCCCCATATCAACATTAAGATTTTTTATGAAAAGGACTACCAACAGCTCTTTTATAAATATGGATTGAGTCGAGGGGTAAAAAAAGAGGAAGGCCCCAAGTGATCCTCCAGTCTACCTAGCCTTCCTGAAGAGGAAGAACTCCTGTGGGCTTTTCTCCATTACCGCAACCTTTACTCCCTTTACAGGTTTCAATTTGCGGTAACTTCATCGAAGTTGCCACTTCTTTAGGTCAGCTAGATCAACCTTCCTACCTCTCGGAGCCTTCTACCCATATACTAGGATTTTTTGTTTAATTTGTCAAGATATAATAAAAATTTTTTAACTTTTTTAGAGGAAATTTCTCTTATGCTATCCAACGATATTCAAGAAATTCTTGTATCTACAGATCAAATTCAACGTCGTGTTAAAGAACTGGGCGAAGCCATTTCCCGGGATTACCGGGATAAAGAACCTATCCTGATAAGTATTTTAAAAGGCGCGGTGTTTTTTCTGGCTGATTTGGCCCGGGCCATCTCTATTCATATCTCCCTGGATTTCATGGCCATTTCCAGCTATGGAGATTCTCAAAAAACCTCCGGAGTGGTTCGTATATTAAAAGATTTGGATGAAACGATCACCGGACGCGAGATTCTTATCGTTGAAGATATTATCGATACCGGTCTGACTTTAAGGTATCTCCTCAACAATCTGGAGGCCAGAAAACCGGCCAGTTTAAAAATCTGTACCCTTTTAGATAAGCCATTTCGAAGAATCGTAAAACTTCCTATTGCGTATCAAGGTTTTGAAATTCCGGATAAATTTGTTGTGGGTTATGGATTGGATTATAAACAGAGGTATCGCAATCTTCCTTTTATTGGTGTATTAAAGCCTGAGCTCCTTGAGGATCGTTAGTTCGTTCGTTAATAGCCGTTTCGTCCCTACCGGGAATTTACTCTGGTAATTCATTAAGGCGACCTTCTGAAAATCTACCGCACAGAGCCTGCTATTTCCTGACGAAGGCTTGAATAACACGCTATTTTTGCCTGTTCACTTCCAAAGCGCCTGTGAGGTGCTCCCCGGATACCTTCAAAAAAACATTTTTCTTGAAAGTCTGGTTTTACATTGATACCACCGACCTGTTCGCCTCTGAAAAACTGTGAGATAGAAATCTTTATCAGTTCGTTGCTCGATGGGTACGGTGAACGATGTAAGATCTTCTTCACTTAACGGAACACAGACTGGCCAAAACAGGAACGCCACAAGGACCAGGAGGAAACCGGTTATTCCAGCAAGTATTAGCGATCTCGCCGACACAAACCCATACCGTTCGCCATGAATGGGTTAATCTTCTTGTTAACCCCCTCATGGAGAATTTAAATCCCCTAAGAATAAATACTCCCCCTGACTTACTGATACCCTAAAAAGGGTTTCAGATACCGATTTTGTCACCTGAAAAAACATCTTCATGGTTTAGACGGCTTTCTTCGCCGTCTAAGGGATTTATGGTGTTTGTCAGAGATGACATAATTTACTTAAAGTATGGGAAACTAAACTTTCTCGTTTACTGATTTCCTGTTTCAGGATAGGAAGAATTTGGAGTGTTGCCTCTTCTCCCCGGGCAATAATCTCCTTACCCCGGTGGAGCTCGGATAATCCGATACCATGGACGTCAACCGAAATTACAATATCCGCCTGTTGTCTGGATTCCAGGGCATTTTTCCGGGATACGGTAGAAAGAAGGTGAAAAATAAGGGTTACGAGATTGGTAGGTTCTCCATTACGGATCTCGTTATAATTGACATCGCAGGCAATTACCAGATCGGCTCCCATTTTTCTAACAGCCCGGACCGGAATCTGGCTGACAAAACCCCCATCGATGTAATGACGACCCTGGATCTTAACCGGTCTAAAAATGGCCGGAATACTACAACTTGCCTGGATGGCCGGAAACAGTTCACCTCGATCAAAGATAACTTCCTCTCCTGTCATGAGATCCGTAGCCACTACACTGAAGGGAATACGTAAATCTTCAAATCGGCTCTTGGGACAATTTTTTTCCAAAAATCGGAGCATCCTTTTATTAGAAATAAAACCCCGATTGGGAAGTGCCAGATTGGCGATGTGTTTCCAGGTGAGGGTGGAAGCTATACGTTCTAGATCTTCGACACTGACCCCAGAGGCATAGAGAGCACCCGCTAAACTTCCGCCACTACAACCGGCCATACAATCAATGGGAATTTTCTCTCTTTCTAAAACTTTAAAGATGCCTACATGGGCAATAGAACGTGCAACACCCCCACCCAGTGCGAGGCCAATTTTAACCCTTCGTTTCAGCAAGCTCATACCCAAATGCTCACCCTCCTATCCCTGTGTAAGGTTGAGTGCAAACTAGTTGCCAGCTATTTTAGCTGAGCAGAAAGAATCGCTTTAATCCGTTGTGTTACTTCAGTGACAGGAACTTTTTCAACTTCTCCAGTTTTACGGAATTTAATTTCAACCTTTCCTTCCGATGCGACCAGGTTACCCACCGTAACCCTCAAAGGAATTCCAATAAGGTCAGCATCTTTAAACTTAGCCCCGGGCCTTTCATCCCGATCATCGAGAAGTACTTCGATCCCCTCTGCAAGAAGCTCTTGATAAATTTTTTCGGCTGTTTCCACCATACGAGAGTCTGTCATGTTAACGGGTAAAATCAGGACATGAAAAGGTGCGATGGGGAAAGGCCAGATAATTCCGTTTTCATCATGATTTTGTTCGATGGCAGCCGCTACAGTTCTTCCAACCCCGATTCCATAACAACCCATGATAATGTATTTTTCCTTTCCATCGGCATCCAGGAAAGTAGCTCCCATGGCTTTACTATACTTGGTTCCCAACTTGAATACATGACCGACTTCTATACCCCGGGTAATTTTTAGTCTTCCGGTTTCGCACCGTGGACAAAGATCCCCCTCCATCGCCTGACGAATATCTGCAAACCGATCTACTTTAAAATCCCGATTCAGGTTAACGTTCTTTAGATGTCTATCCGCTTCATTGGCTCCGGTAATGAAATTTGACATTCCTTGAACGGCAAAATCTGCTATAATTTCGATACCCTTGAGTCCTACAGGACCTGCAAATCCTATCGGAGCACCGCTAACTCTTCGAACGGTTTCCTCATCGGCCATTTCCACCACATCGGCTCCCAGAAGATTTTTAAGTTTTACCGGGTTAATTTCATGATCTCCACGAACCAAAACTGCTACCGGTCGCCCATCGACTTGAAATATCAAAGTTTTAACCATTTGATCCGGTTTAGCAGACAGAAAAGTGGTCAGATCCTGGATCGTCTTAACCTGGGGGGTATAAATTTTTTCCAATTCCTTCATTTCAACCCCTTGGGTTTCCCTGGATTCCCGTCGAACTTCGGCTTTCTCCATATTCGCCGCATAGCTACAGGTATCACAACCCACCACAATATCTTCCCCGGTATCGGCCAACACCATAAACTCATGGGAATAGGAACCTCCTATCGGACCTGTATCGGCTTCCACAGCCCGGAAATTGAGATCACACCTCTCAAAAATCCTGCAATAAGCATCGTACATATCCTGGTAGCTCTTGTTGGCCCCCTCTTCATCTTTATCAAAACTGTAAGCATCCTTCATCTCGAACTCTCGACCCCGCATAAGCCCAAACCGGGGCCGAACCTCGTCTCGAAACTTTGTCTGGATCTGGTAAAGGTTAAGGGGAAGCTGGCGATAAGATTTAACCTCTTTACGTACAATATCGGTGATCACTTCTTCATGGGTGGGACCCAGACAAAAATCCCGATCATGTCGGTCTTTAAACCGTAACAGTTCTTTACCATAAAGCTGCCATCGACCCGATTCCTGCCAGATCTCTGCAGGCTGAACTACGGGAAGATAAACCTCCAGCGCTCCCTTCCGGTTCATTTCCTCCCGAATAATCTCCCTAACTTTTTTTAAAGCCCTCAATCCAAAGGGAAGATAGGAATAGACCCCCGCCGCTAATTTTCTAATCATTCCCGCCCTTACCATCAATTGGTGACTGATGACTTCGGCTTCTGCTGGCACCTCCCTTAAAGTAGGTAAAAAATACCTTGACCAACGCATGAAAGAACCTCCTATCTAAAACAGATTAAATGGAAAATTTTCAACCTTCTATAATAAATCTCTAACCTGTTCGGGTCCCTAAGCAAGTTCAAAGATAGAACTTTCCAGGCCGTGTCTAACCCCTTTAATCTCAGGAAAGAGTGTAAACCCGCTTCTCTCAAACTGTCAAGATTTTATCATAACGGTAAAAAACTACCGATCTTGCAACTAAAATTTTAAATAGCTCCCTAACCCCTCGAGGATTCCTGGGTTGGGATAAGATTCAGGGACTTTAAATCGAGGTTATCAAACCCCGGGGGAAGGGTTAAACCCGTTAAGTTCCACCGGAACGACCGGTCCCAGATCCGGTTACACCATGGGAGCTCTCCGGGGACTACTTTAAGTCCAGGATGTTGGAGAAGGCCTGGAAACGAAGGCCCCATTCTGCAAAGGGATAGGATCTGTTTTTAAATTTAATATGGCGATAGAAAATGTCTGTGTTATATTATAATTACAATCATTTAAGCCTGATGGCGGGTTAAGCAGCCTTTTTTATTTAAAAGAAAATAAATTTCTTACTCAATCCCTGATGAATACTTTTAAATCACCCAGTATAGAACTTGAAGAACAGAGACAGGGAATCCTTGAGCTTCTCCATCAAATCATCGAGGATCTCACCAGGGTTTACTTTCTGCCCGGTTATCCAGATTATTTAAAAAAAATGGAGGAGTTATCGGAAATTCGTTCTCGGGATCTGGAAGGTGTGACCTCTATTTTAAGTAACTTTAACATGCCCTTTATCATCGCCTTTGCCGGAGGCTCGAGTTGCGGGAAATCGACGCTGTTTAACACCCTTGCAGGCGAGATCGCAAGTTTGGTCAGCCTTTTAAGACCGACTACTTCGATCCCGGTCCTCTACCACCATCCTTCCCAAACGGCTTATTTTAATCGAAAAGATTTCCTGGAACCGTACGAGAAGATCGTGTCTCAACAGGTCATGTTGCAAGTATTTGAAAATCGGGTCACAAGGTCTTCCAGGGACAAACAAAAATCTCTTCCTAGAAAAATTATCCTGTATCCCTCCCAACGGCCTGACTACCCAGAAGATTTTGCTCTACTGGATACCCCCGATGTGGATACCACCGAGGCTCAAAACAAGGAGGTTGCCCATGACCTGTTCCATATCGCAAGCTTAATCCTGTTTATATTCAGCACAGAAAAGTATGCCGATAACCGCCTCTGGGAGGATGTCCAGTACCTCCAAAGCCTGGGAAAACCTGTCGTCTTTGTCCTTAATAAGCTTACTCCCGAGCATAAAGCCGAGGGACTTATAGAAGATTTCAAGGAACACTTACGGGAAAAGGGAAGGATTCCAAAGATGGACCCTACCGGCTCCCGTTCAAGAATCCAGGGATCCCCTTTAGAAGAAAGGATTTTCTATATAGATCGGGAACAACCCCAAACGGAGAATTATCCTCTACAGCTTTCTCAAAAAGTTAGAGATGAGTTTTACGAATTTTTTAACACTTTTCTGAATCCGGCAGAGAAAAGGAAGTTTAAGTTTCAACTCGTCTCCAGATCCCTGGATCATCTGATTGAGCGGTTAGAAGCCCTGCTTGCCCACCTCCAGGAACAGCAACGGGAACTTCTTAGCCTGGAAAGTCAAATTGAAAAAGATTTTCGCCTTACTACCGAAGCAATGATCAATGAAATTAAACTCGTGGGAGGGCTTAATAACCGTGCGGTTATCAATTTGATTCGAGAAAACCTGGCGAGTCTCATCGGATCCCTGAATGTAGCTCTTTTAAAGGGAGTTAAGACGGTTTGGGAATGGTTTAAGAGCATCTTCGGTAAGGAAGAAAAGACCCTCCAAAGAAGTCGAGATGCCATCGAGCATTTTATCGAGGGGGATTTTGATAAGAAATTCAATATTCTGATGAGCCACCTGGGAGATGTGGAAGACCATGTACAGCGATTGATTAAAGAAAGCTGTATTGGATCCAGTCTGGAAGGAGCAGGGGAGTCTGGAAATGTAGGAGTCTGTAGGTCTGGGAATACAGACACTATTTTCCCCACCTCCCCACCCCCTCTACTTCCACACTCCCATCCTCTCAAACCCCCTCACGCTTCGGACTCAATCTATACCTTGTATAACCAGGAAGTCACCCAATTTAAGAAGTGGTTGGAAGGGGAGGTGCACTCCAAAATACAAGCCCTTCGGGAAGTTGGCTCTGTGTGGATCAATTTGATGGATAGTGTCATTTTAATACTTATTTTACTTCTCTTCATTTATATTGGAGCCAAGGGGGGAACCATCACCGGTGAAGAAGCCGCCGCTGCAGCCGGAATTTCTTGGGTATGGGATTGGCTGGTTACTAAATTTTGGGGAAAAGAAGAACTGGAACGGTTTATGGTTGCCGGAGGGGAAAGATACTTAGATATTTTCAAAAATGTAGTAAACAAACGAAAAGAACGCTATATAAGGTTTATCCAAGAGTATCAAAAAGATTTAGAAAACATCAATCGTTTGGCAGCTCATGTAAGCCTCCTTAAAACAAAGGCCGTACCCTTTATACAACGGCTGGAGGCCGAAAAGGATTAGGCGAAAGGAACCAGATAAGAGGTGAAAGGAAGGCTTACCGGACCTCTCACCTTCCGCCTTCTCGATGCAAAGTAAACTCAAAGACCATCTCAAGGACCTGGTCAACGATCTAGAAAGGTTCGTAAATGAACTGGACTTTATCCGGCCGGATCCTGCCGTTTTGGAACTATTTCGAAAGAAGGTCCGGTCTATTCAAGAGAAGCTGAACGCTCTGGACGAGCCTTTATTTATAGCCCTCATTGGAGGGACCGGGGTTGGCAAATCTGCTTTAATCAATGCCCTTGCCGGGAAAGTTATTTCTAAAAGTTCCGCGAAGCGAGGATTCACGGATCATAAAGTCTTTTTCTGCCATCAGAAACGGATCGATCAGATTTTAAAGTATCCCTTCTTTCATCCTGGCCGGGATGAGATCTCTTCCCACAAAGAATTCTCCCTGGAAGAGGTAGTTCTGGTAGATCTACCGGACATTGATAGCGACGAACCTTCACATCCTCAACAAGTCAATGAAATGATTCCCCATGCCGACATCGTTATCTGGATGGTGGATCATGAAAAGTATAACGATGAGGTCCTCCATGAAAAGTACTTATCGGTTTTAGCCAATTATCAAAAGAGCTTTATTTTTGTTTTTAATCGAATCGATGAGCTCCTGGAAAATAAACCGAATCGCAAACAGGCCCGAGAAAGTTTAGAAAGGATTGTGGATCATTTCCTGGAAGTTTTGAAAGAAGAAGGCTATCCCAACCTACCCCGAAATCGGATATTCCGGATTTCTGCAAAGCGAGCTCTCCAGAGTAAACAAGGAGAAGCAAAGGATTTTAGCGAAAATGAATTCGGTCAACTCGAAAAGTTGATTCGGGATCAGGTCACTTTGAAGCAGATGGGTCAGATAAAGTTTTTAGAGGATATTCATTCCCTTTTCCTCGACTTAAAAACCCTGCTTCATTTTGAAAAGGGATGGGAAATGATCCAGAAATGTCGATACTTATTAACCGAGGCAAGTCTAAAACCCTCCGACAGGCCCCAAACAAGTTCCCCTGACCGGGCTGGGATGGGTTCTCTGGCCAGTATCCCTAAAATTGTAGAGGATCGGGTCGTAGATCCATTATTTACTCGAGATTTTAGGAGAACCCTGGAGGATGTTTTCATGAATCGCATCGATCTCCTCATGGGAGGTCCTCTGGGGTTCATGATCAGTTTTAAATTTCGGTTATTTTCCCCTTTTTATCTCCTACGCCAGATAACCTCCGACTTTAAAGGCTATTTACAAGAATTTGCAGCTACATTTTCCGGACAGGGTCAGGAAAAAGATTTTCAAGATGTCTCTGTTTATTTAGATAAATGGGAGGCCTTGATGGATTTAGGTGCAATTTATCATCGCCTGAATACCCTTCTGCGGGATATTAAAAAAGAATGGGAGAGCGTATTCTCAGAAAGTGGGAGTAGGGGAGTAGGGGGATACGGGAGTGTAGGAACAGGGGAATATGGACGTATGGGAGCGACTTCCCATACGTCCACCCACCCTTATACCTGTACACCTATCCATCCTCCTAACCGGGATCAAATCAAAAAACTTTTAGAGACCGAAAAAGAAAAATTAAAAGCCTCCTTAAAAGAAAGCTATACCCAACTATCCGGATGGGAGAAATGGAGATCTCGACAACACCTGTTTCCTCTGCTGGCTACCCTGGCTGCCGTCGGGATTCCGGCTTTATCCTATATCAGTCGAATCTCCCTTTATGAAATCCATTTAGACGAGATCCTTCTCCACATTCAATCTCTGATTTTTTCTTTAATTTCAGTTCCTCTGCTCAGCTACTTTATAGAAGCTTTGGTCCTAAAACGGAGAATTCGCCATTTGATTCGAAGGGAGCAAGATAAACTTAGAGAACAGGTTCAGAAGGATATTCTCAAATCTTTAGAGGATCATATCCTCCGACCGGTTGAAATACTCCTCACAAAATATGAGACCACCCTCCAGCGGTTAGAGAGCCTTGAAAAAACCTTTCAAGAGATTCGATTCAAGATTTCTACCTGATATCATCCCCTTTCAGGATCGAATCGAGATTTTTTTCGGACTCCCGGAGGATTCTGACCGCTTCATCGGGTCTGTTTCGATCCAAAAGCCGTAGAGCTTCATTCAGGTTACTTTGAGCCTGTTGAATTTGAGGGGCCGTATCCGGGAACCACTGCCGGAGCAGGTCTAATTCAGCTATGACGGATCGAATACGCAGGCTGGCCACCCGGATATTACCTCTTCTGGAATTGAAACCTGCCTTGAGAAGGTTGGTTCTTATGGGGATTAACAGAAATTCGAAGTCTGCCGGGATCCCTGGCATGGCCGGAGGGATCGGTACGATCCGGGGACGGGGAATGGGTAGAGGGATTTGAGGTTTAATGGGTCGGGTTGGAAGGGGAGGAGGGGCCTGGGGTGGAGGGGGCGAGGTCTGTGGCATATTGGGCTGGACAGGACCTGCCTGAACTAACTTATCCCGCAAAATCTCTCCCGAATCAGGATACCTTATCTCCCAAAAATAAGGAAGAATCCCTACAAGGGAGACCAAAACCAGCCTTCTCATGGGAATATTTTCCAAGGAATTTGCCACTAAGTACCTACCAGCATGATTCGTAAATCCATCACGTTGGTATTGGTAGGTCCTGTAAGGATCAAATCCCCAAGGGGTTGAAAAAAGTGATAGGAATCATTTTCCTGGAGGTATTTAAAAGGATCCAGCTTTAACTCTTTGGCTCGCTGCACGGTAGATCCATCGGCGATAGCACCGGCTGCATCGGTGGGGCCATCGGTTCCATCGGTTCCAGCACTCAGTACTACCACGTCTTTTAAACCGGCTATATCTAAAGCGGCAGCCAGCACAAACTCCTGATTTCTTCCACCCAATCCTTCTCCTTTGAGGGTCACGGTAGTTTCCCCTCCCGAGATGATACAGGCGGGAGGAGGAATAGGGTTACCGGAGTTTAAAATCTCTTTGACGATTGCCGTATGAACTTTAGCTACTTCCCGGGTCTCTCCTTCCACAAAGGAGGAGAGAATCAGGGTGTTATAACCCAGTTCTTTAGCTTTTTGGGCGGCTGCTTTAACGGCCAGGAAATTGCTACCGACAATGAGGTTCTGAGTTTTAGCAAAGGCAGGATCACCGGGTTTAGGGGTCTCCGCAATCCGACCGGATAAACCTCCACGAATATGGTTAAGAACAGAGTGAGGGACCCGATCCACCAATTGATACTTCTCAAGAATTCGCCAGCAATCTTGGAAGGTACTTTCATCGGGTACGGTGGGTCCTGAGGCGATGACGTCGAGAGGATCTCCGATGACATCGGAGAGAATCAGACTGATAAGGGTTGCCGGCATAACGATTCGGGCCAGTTGACCTCCTTTAATTTGAGAGATATGCTTTCGCAGTGCGTTTATCTCATTGATGGTAGCTCCACAGGCTAATAGAAGTTTGGTGACCGTTTGCTTTTCCTCCAGGGTGATCCCCGGAACAGGAAGAGGAAGAAGGGCCGAGCCACCTCCAGAAATGAGGCAAATGACCAGGTCTTTGTCTCCGGCCTGACGCGCCAGATCCACAATTTCCTGAGTGCCTCGAACCCCTGCCTCATCGGGAATAGGATGACCTGCTTCATTGAGCCGAATAACCTCCAGATCGGCTAAATGCCCATACTTCACGTTGACAAGCCCGGCCGTAATTCGACCTTTTAGAAGATCTTCAACGGCTCGGGCCATGGAAGCTCCGGCTTTTCCTCCTCCGATTACATACATCCTCTCGTAATCTGAAAGATTGTAAACCTTTTCGCCCACCTGAAGCTTAAGGCCCATCCGTTTGACATGGCGATGAATAGCTTCTAAAGGGTCTGCAGCTTGAAGTCCTGCCTTAAAAATAGCCAGGGCATTTTCTCGTAAGCGTGATGGGATCTTCATACTTCTCTCCTTCGATATAAACTTGACAAATAGAAAGCTTTATTTTATAAGGTTTATCTGAAAGATGCGACTGAGATTTGAATACTTCTAACCTACATAAATGATGAGGTTACCCCATGATGCGACAGATAAACAAAAACCTTTTGTTTTGGATTCTTATCGGGATAACTCCAGGGATTCTTTACGGCTGTGGCTTAAGGGGTCCTCTTCCCTACTCTCCACCTTCGGTTGCTGCTCCCCCGTCTTTATCTTCACTGACCATTACCCCGAATCCGGCCAGTCCTGGACAGATTGTAACCCTGACTACTGATTATACACCTGGTTCTGAGCGAATAACCTCTGGAACGATTCACATCTTTATCACCAACGGGCCTTCTCTTTCTCCTATCTCTTTCAGAGTTAACGGAGCTCCCAAAACCCTCCATATACCTGTCCCTGTCAACTCCTTTACCCCCAGATCCTCACAACTCGAAGTTAATCTCTACGTGAAAGATGCTGGAGGTACCAGCAATATCGTCTCGGCGGTTTTAGATATTCAATGATCGAGATTTAACAATCCAAATCAGCTAACGAAGTACCTTTTTCTAACTAACGGTAAACACGCAGTACTTTGCTCCCTCTCACCCACGGCCCCTTGTGGGAGAGGGGCCGTGGGTGAGGGCAGAACCTAGCAGTTACTGTAAAATTTGACAAAAAAATACTAAAGAGTTCCTGCCTCCCGGTCTCTGGACTTCCTGGTATCTTCCGGCAGCCCTGACCTCAGGTTTTCCTTTAAATGGAGGGCTTTCACAAGTTTTCCTTGAATCCCATCAAATCCACCATTGGACATGCAGAGGATCACATCTCCGGGCCGGACTCTTTCCATCACGTAGGCTATAATTTGATCTGTTCCGCTAATATGCCGGGCGTTTTTACCTTCCTGGGTCAAATCTTCGGCCAGTTGGTCCGGGGAGAAACGAGCTCCCTCCGGAGCCTTCTCAGGAAGATAAACATCGGCTATGATAACAATATCGGCCTCTTTAAAAGCCCGGACATATTCCTTTTGGAAGACATTACGTCGATTGGTAGCACTCCTGGGTTCAAAGATACTCCATAACCGTCTACCGGGGTATCGAGATCTTACTGCTTGAAGGGTTTCTCGAACCGCCGTAGGATGGTGGGCAAAATCGTCCAGAACGATAACATCTCCCACGTTTCCCACCAGCTCTTGACGTCTTCGGACACCTTGAAAAGTCTCTAATCCTTCCTGAATCTCCTTGGCGGAAAGTCCCAATCCGGCAAGGAGTGCCGCCGAACCCAACAGGTTTTGGACATTGTGACGGCCCATGGTACCTGTGAAAAAGTTTCCAAATACCTCTTTTCCGCGATAGATGGTAAATTCGGTTCCCTTTTCAGAGAATTTCAAATCCTCTGCCCTCCATTGGGCCTCTCGGGAGAATCCATAGGTTTCCAAGGGTACCCTCACTTTTTGAACCAGTTCCCGAACCCGAGGATCATCTATGCAGGCTACTAAAAGGCCATCCTGGGGAATTAACCTGATGAATCTTCTAAATTCCTCCCGAATCTGATCTAAATCTTGATAGATATCGGCATGGTCAAATTCCAGACTGGTGATAAGGGCCGAACGGGGTCGATAATGGAGGAACTTAGGGGTTTTATCAAAGAAAGCCGTATCATATTCATCCCCTTCAACCACGAAATATTTTCCCAAACCCAGTTTATAATTACTATGAAAATTTTTGGTGATTCCACCCACCATAAAGGAAGGATCTAGGCCAGCACACTCCAGCGTCCAGGCGATTACAGCAGAGGTGGTGGTTTTTCCATGGGTTCCGGCTACTACAATGGGATGTTTGTCTTTGAGATAGAAGTCGGAGAGGGCCTGGGGAAAAGAAGTATGTTTAAGCCCCCGATCCAACATAGCCTCTACCTCGGGATTACCTCTGGACATGGCATTTCCTACAATGACCAGATCAGGGTGGTGATCCAGGTTGGAAGGCTTAAAGCCCTTAAAGTAGGGAATTCCTAATTTATCCAACTGCGTACTGACCGGTGGATAGACATTATCATCAGATCCCGTAATCTCATATCCCGAACTCTTCAGCATACCAGCCAGCGAACTCATACCTGTACCGCATATGGCAATCATGTGAATCTTTTTAATTTGATCCATTTCTATGGGGGGAAGTAGAGGATAGTAGGCAGTAAATTTTCTGTTCCCTGCCTACAATCCCCTGCTCACCACCTGCTGCACCATGTCATGAACTTCCGGTCGCAGTTTAGCAAATCGTTGATTACTTCGAGAAGGATGCACCCGATTGGATAGTAAGATAACAACCAGATCTTTCTTAAGATCTATCCAAATAGAGGTCCCTGTAAACCCCGTATGACCTACAGACTCCCTAGAGAAGTACGTCCCTGAGGTAGAACCCTGGGAGGCCGGAGTATCCCAACCTAAAGCCCAGGTAGAGTGCTCCGGTAAATGTTGTCGGGTGAAAAATTCTCGGACCCAGGAAGGTGGAATCCAGTCATCCTTTCCTTGATAACAATCCAGCAGCTTCTTCACAAGAAGGTAAATATCTTCAGAGGTTGAAAATAAGCCGGCGTGTCCGGCAATCCCACCCATGGCATAACAATTTTCATCGTGAACTTCCCCGTACAGGACCCTTTGACGCCAGGGGCAATATTCGGTTGCAGCAAATTTCCGAGAGTTTTGCCGAAAGGCTGCCGGCAAAGTTTCCTTTAAATTATTAAAAAAAGTATTTTTCATCCCCAGCGGGAGCCAGATTTCCTGTTGACAAAACTTATCCAACTCCATACCGGTAATTTTTTCAATCAGAGCTCCCAACAGGATGAATCCTGGATCGCTATACTTATAATCCTGTCCGGTTGGATAGACAAGATCCAGGGTTAAGGTTGTTTGGATAGCCTGTTCCTTGGCGGCTTGTGTACAAAGAAATCCCCCGCCTCGTTTCTGGTCTTCCTTCCAAAGGTCCTGGTAAAACCGGTAATAAGCCGGCAAGCCCGATGAATGGGTCAAAAGATGTCGAACGGTTATCGAACTCTTCTCAGAAGTATGAAACTCTTGAAAATATTTGGAAATCGGATCGTGTAAGGAAATCTCCCCCGATTTAAGAAGCAATAAAATAGCCGTTGTGGTAGCCAAAACCTTGGTAAGAGAAGCCACATCAAAGAGGGTTTCCAGGGTCAGTACTTTTTTTTCTGGAATTAGCTGGGCATAGCCGAAGGCTTTATGATAAATGCATTGACTTTTATAAGCTATCAGAAGCGTGATACCCGGGGCTTCTTCCTGATCGGTGGCCTTTTGTAATCGCTCATCTAAGGATTGGAGGGATAGAGGCCGCATTTGGAACAAATAAAGATACGTTTTAGCCTGTTTTTAGGTTTTAAGATTGATGATGAATTCCAAAATCAAATGACGCTTTTACTAAAAAGCCGGATAAATTTATCCGGCTTTTATAGGATTTGAAAGTCCTATTCCTCAGAAATCCTTTTAAGGGAAACGGGGTTTTTGTAAAGGTCAGGGCAGATGTTGGCTTACTTCTTGGGCAATTTTGATAGCAGCCAGGCGAGAAAGGCATCTTCACTACGGGTTTGAATAAAGATACGTCCGGGTCCTGTAAATTCACAAACGACCCCCTCCCCACCACCGAGAATAGTCGGTTTAAGGCCGCCAACCCTTTTAATGGCATAAGTAACTCCGTTGGTAAACGCAACCAGGTGCCCGGTATCTATCAGATATTTTTCACCTTTGGCCAGATTCTTTTCATACATAGCTCCGTAACTGGCTATGAAAAGAGGTCCGTTCCCACTGATTTTGAGCAGGAATTGACTCTCCCGGGAGAAGAAGCTTTTAGATCCATTCCATCTGGTATCGATGGCAATATCTGGAGAGGATCCGATATAAGAGCCGGATTGTACATAAATGGTTTCGTTATAAAGCTCATAACAAAGGATATCTCCTGGGAAAGGAGGTGCAAATGTGATCTCGCCGCTCCCGCCTTCCGCACGAAACGTATTGATAAAGAAATACTCCTCTCCTAAAACAGACCGTTTGAGCATTCCCAGAACGCCTTTTTGCCCTTTGGTCTCCATCACGATGTTATCGGACATACTGACCATCGTACCTGCACCCGCAGAGAGGAATTCACCAGCTTCCAGCTTTACAATCGCCAGGGAATAAGACGGGTGGTACATAATCTCATAATTCATGGCTTTTCTCCTTCAAGAAATCCCTATAAAGCAATCATAAAGTTAAACTTGCAGGAGTAACCCACAGAGTCACCCTTAGAAAGGGCCGCTATGTTGAGTCGAAATCCTGAACAAGCTGAGATACCCACACGAGAAAACGGGCGGCGTAATGATGACGGTCACCGCTTAGATTAGATATGTAAATGTTATCATACCCTAGGATTAAATTTTAAGTCAAGTATTATTTTCCCCCCGATTATGAAAATTCAATGTCTCGAACCCGATGGGGATCGATTTCTGAAAGCCACTTAAGCTCTTCAGGGGTGGGTTCAGGAGTTATATGAAAATCGGGAAGGAATCGGACTTCAAAACCTGTATTTGCAAGGACTTCTTCACGTGAAGCATGGGGATGAATGCTTTCAACCTGGAGGATATTATCCACTTTCTTAAAAATGCATAAAGGGGTGACAACCCGCTCAACCCTCCCATCTGCCGTGATAAAATCACATCGCTCTACAAAAGTTTTACGGTCATGGCGTGTCCTCCAGAGAATGACCCTTTTTACCACCGGCATAATGGAAGCACTTCCTGCACTTCCGGGAAGGCGAATTTTAGGATGTTGGCGAGATCCTATTGCCGTCATATTTGTTCGCCCGTGTTGATCAATTTGAGCTCCTCCTAAAAAGGCAACATCTAAATCGCCCCGGGCTGCCAGATCAAATAGATCCTGTAAACTAAAGATGATGGCCGATCCCTTAAAAAGCTCAGGATGGACCGTAGAGTGAGGAAGCCGTGCTGGTTCTGGATCTATCCCTCCGGTAATATTGATATAAATCAGATCCGGAGCATGGAGCTTCTTGGCCAGGAGAATAGCCACCATGGGAAGAGGGGAAGCCACACCATGAAAAACGGTCTCGCCATTTCTTAATAGACGGGCCATGGAAACGGCCATGATATCCGAAATAGTCCACATATTCGAGTCGAAGAGTAGAAGAATGGGAGAGTTGGAGAAGGGAGAACAACCGTTCTTTTCTCCTTTCTAGCTCCCCTATTCCCTCTGTTAGCTCCCAACAACCTCCATATCCATGGAATAAAGATATTCCTCCAAACGATCCCCATCGGTGGAGAGTTCAAGGTACTGACGAATGTGATCCCCATCATAATCGTAATAGGGATAGCAACTGCAAGGATAAGCGCCCCGGGGAACTTCGACTACGGCTTTTACAAATATACCTGGAATTTGGGTTAATTCGGGTTGGGTACTCAATTCCTGAGAAGATACGATTTGTTCGGTGGAGAGAATAACTCCTCCTGCCGCCTTAGCCATTAAGACATCTTCAAAGGTAGAACCGTAGATCCGTGCATTTCCATAAGGATCACACACCTGTACATGCAAGATAGCCCAATCCGGCTTTAGAGCCGGAACCACATAAACTTCTACCCCTGAATAAGGATCTTGAACCTTTTTAAATCCTGCAGCCTCCGGCAGTTCACTCCCCCAAAGCCCGGCAGTAGGTTGAAAAGGAATCCCGTATGCAGCGGCCCGTAATCCAGATATAACCGTATAACAAGAATTTTCTTTAACCTGGATCTGGCCACTCTCGGCAGCTTTCCTGAAATTAGGTGCCAGACCGAATTCCGCCTCAAATCCAACGAATCCTGCAGAGACGGCTCCCAGACACCCGGCCGCACAGAGCAAATCAATATCATAAGCTCCGGCCGTCTTAATAATCTCCAGATCTTTCTTTTTTTGCCGCGCTATCTCCCGAATGATAGCCGATGGAGACCGATGAAGGCTATTACCCCCAACGGCAATCTTGGATCCATCCCGGATAAGATCTACGGCATCTTTTAAACTCACCTGTTTCGTTTTCAGATGGACTCACCTCCTTATATTCTTAACGAATCGATTAACCTTTACTTATATATAAAATAAGACAAACTCTTCGATTTGCCTGCTTTATATTTAACCGAAGGAGTTTTTTCCTGTCAAGGAGATTTCATCCAGAAGGGCCTGCACCTTGAAGGTCGGCCCTTTCTTCTCTGGATTTAACGAGAGTGGGAGAGAAGTTTTAAAGACCCGGTGGTAATTTAAGCTTAAACCGCTCTGCGGCGGCTCGTAGTTTCTCGATGGTCCCCGGGGGGAGTGGAATCCCATTTTTAATTCGATCCTCATAGACACGTTCCTCCGGTTCTCCCGGTACGAAAATCTCTTCAACCCCTTCCTGTCTTGGTAGACTCTTTATTGCCGCAACCAATCTATCAACATTCTCTTTGTACTCGTTAATATCTGTGAAGTTACCGATATTAATGGCCCCCACAAAGCTATTTTGGATAACCGGGGATCCTTGCGTTTGCTTGAGCAGAATGGCTGTGATTAAAGGATTACCGGCCATCAGGCCCGATAAACATTCGAACATCAAGGCCAGACCGTAACCTTTATATCCTCCGGCTGGCTGCAGGAAAGCAACCTGTTTAGGATCCGTCGTCGGGCGTCCATCTTTGTCCAAACCCCATTCTTTGGGGATGGATTCTCCCTTATCGATGGCCACCAGCAGTTTACCCCAGGCAACCACACTGGTTGCCATATCCAGGGTAATGAATTTACGGGTCTTACCGGGCACTGCAATGGAAATAGGGCTGTTATGGGTCCCTGCCGCTCGGGCCCCAGGAGGGGCCATATTGGGTGGGCTGCTGACTACGGCAATACCGGCCATGTCCTGCGCGGCAGCCATCTGACTGTAGTAACCCATGGCCCCCTGATGGGTTGTGTTGCGAATCAATCCCCAACCTATCCCCACTTCCCGTGCTTTTTCCATGACCTTCTCCATGGTAAAAGTAGTAACAATAGGTCCAAAAGCCCGGTCGGCTTCAACGAATATCGTAGCAGGAGTCTCCTTAATAATCTGAATACGAGGCTTTGGATTCATCACACCTGCATCCACCTGCTTCAAATAAGAAGCAATTAATTGGACGCCATGGGAATCCACACCACGTAGGTTGGCCCATAGGAGCACTTCAGCTTCCTTGGCCGCATCCCCGGGTGGCATCCCCAACCCTTCAAATACCTGGGTCGCAAATTCCTGTAAAGCTTTCCATTCCACACGTACACTCTCCATTTTCTTTTCTCCTTTCTCTTACTCTTATCGATTTTGGGTTTACTGCTCTAGGGTATATCTGGAACCTCCTCTTCGTCAAGGGACATATTCCGGCAAAATCTATAATTCCATCCGGTAAGGTGACTCTAGAGGATCATCTTTGTGGAATCAGAGGGCTTTTTCCTGGAGAAGGGGTAATTCGTCAAATTGTAGAAGGTATAAAAAATTTCTTGATAACCCTAGGCTTTTAACGTATAATAATAAATCTATCAATCCCTTATATAGGAGGATTAAGAGGATAAGATTTAATAAAATAAAAACATAAGGAGGGATGAAAATATTTGACTTTATTAAAAGGTAATATTCAAGAAACCCTATTGGAGAACGGACTTAAGGTTCTGACTCTGGAAAAGCACCACTTACCGGTTGTGTGCAGTATGATCTGGTATAAAGTGGGCTCGGTGAACGAAAGGAAGGGGGAAACCGGTTTATCTCACTTTTTAGAGCATCTCATGTTCAAGGGTACCGACCGATATCGTAAAGGAGAGATCGATCTAAAAACCATGGTCCATGGCGGTCATAATAATGCGTTCACGTCCCATGATTATACCGCTTATTTTTTTAACTTTGCCTCGGATCGGTGGGAAGTGGCTTTGGAAATTGAGGCCAATCGGATGCGGAATTGTCTATTTGACCCCGAAGAATTCGAGCTGGAACGAAAAGTGGTCCTTGAAGAAATGAAAAGAAGTTTAGATTCCCCTTGGGGATTATTAGAAGTGGAGTTGGAAGCCACCATGTTTCGTGTCCATCCCTATCATCATCCCATCATTGGATGGCAAGAGGACATCGAACAAATACCCCGAGAAGCCGTCATTCAGTATTACAATACCTATTATCTGCCTAATAATGCAACCCTCGTCATCGTAGGAGATTTTGACACGGGTAAAACCTTAGAGAAGATTCATCGGCTTTTTGATCCCATCCCTCCGGGCCCTCCGCCTCTTCCTGTTACTTCCCGAGAACCCAAACAGCGTGGGGAACATCGATTCAAAATTGTTCAAGACACCCAGGTGGGACGTTTGGAAATGGGCTATCATACGACTAAAATCGGTCATCCGGACAATTACCCCCTGGATGTACTGGATACCCTATTAAGTTCGGGAAAGAGTTCTCGCCTCTATCAGAGATTAGTCGAAAAAGAGAAATTGGTTAACTTTGTTCGTGCCTCCCATGATGCGCGGAAATATGAAGGTGCCTTCTTTATCTACGCCGAGCTACGACCCGGTAAAAGTCTGGGAAAAGTCGAAAAAATCCTTATGGAGGAGTTAGATCGAATCAAACAGGAAGGTATTCCAGACCATGAGCTGCAACGGGCTAAAAATATCATTTCCGCGGATTTTATTTTTGATCAAGAAACAGCCTATAATCTGGCGAAAGCTCTTGGATATTATGAGACAACCCTTCATTACGATTTCCTGAACACTTATCTGGAAAATATCGAAAAAGTTTCCCAAGAAGATATCGTTCGGGTTGTTAACCAGTATTTCGTGGATGAAAACAAGACGGTAGGCTGGGCCGTTCCGGAGAAAACAAGAAAGAACAGGAGAATAGAGGAATGAAGGATTTCGAACCGAAGAAATGGGTTCTGGCCAACGGATTAACCGTTCTTTTTTTAGAAAACCGATTTTATCCTATTGTTGCCATAGAGGCTTTTGTAGATGCCGGGCAAAAGCATGAACCAGAAGACAAAGCCGGACTCGCTTATCTGGTTGGAACGCTTTTGGACGAGGGGACCAAAAACCGAAGCGGGCTGGAAATTGCCCAAATCATGGATTTCATTGGAGGTAATTTGGAGACTTCCAGTACCGGCGTATTCGCTCAAATCCTGAGCAAAGATGTGGATATTGCTCTGGATATTGTATCGGATATACTGAAAAATGCCCTGTTCGATGAACAAGAGGTAATTAAAGAACGAAATAAACAACTGGCTGCCATCAAAAGTGAACAGGATGATCCCAATATCGTCGCGTATCAGGCTTTTCGAGAACTGGTTTATGGGGATCATCCCTATCATCGCCCCGGAAAAGGATATACGAGAACGGTTAAAACCCTTTGCCGTTCAGATGTAGTGAATTATTATGAGACCTATTTTGTTCCCAATAATACCATCCTGGCCGTTGTGGGGGATTTAAGTGAAGAGGAAGCCCGTGAAAAGATTGAGAAATATTTTGGTGATTGGCCCAGGAAACCTTTAGTAGGAGCCTCTGAGCGGTTATCCTTACGGGCCGTCGGTCCAACCAAACCCCGGGTAAAATATATTTACAAAGAAAAAGAACAGCTCCATATCTATCTGGGGCATTTGGGGATTACCCGGGATAATCCAGACTACTATGCCTTACGGGTTATGGATTATATTTTAGGAACAGGGCCCGGTTTTACCGACCGGATTTCCAGAAAGCTGCGGGATGAGCAAGGACTTGCCTATACGGTTTATGCCCATATTACACCCTCTGCAACCGAGGAACCCGGGGTTTTTACGGCTTACATAGGCACCTCTCCTGAGAATAAAGACAGGGCTATAGAAGGATTTCTTCGAGAGATTGAACTAATCCAGAAGGAGCGGGTATCCGAGGAAGAACTGGAAAATGCCAAGAATTATTTGACTGGAAGTTATGTCTTTAAATTTGAAACCAGCAATCAATTAGCCAGTTATCTTATATCTGCTGAAAAATATCATCTGGGTTTCGATTATCTGCGTAAATACCCCGACCTCATTCGCAGGGTAACTGCAGAGGATATCCAACGGGTTGCCCAGAAATATCTGGATCCGGTTAATTATTCGCTGGTCGTGGTAGGAAAAGTAAAACCTCAGTCAGGTGTAGGAGTGTAGAGGTAAACAAAATCTATAGGCTTACACTTCCACACTCCCACACTCCCATACTTAAGACATCATGCCATACGATTACAATATCTTATTTATTGGAGGTGGTCCAGGAGGGTACGTGGCTGCTATTCGGGCAGCACAACTGGGAGCTAAAACGGCTGTAGTGGAAATGGATGAAATTGGAGGTACCTGTGTCCTGCGCGGATGTATTCCTTCCAAGGCTCTTTTACGGGGAGCCGAATTGGTTGAGATTGCAAGACATGCCAAGGATTACGGTGTAAATGTTGGGGAAATCTCGGTAGATTACGATAAGATGAGCAAACGGAAGGATATAGCCGTAAAAACCCTCTCCGCAGGAGCCCGATCTCTTCTCAAAAGTAATGGAATTGATATTATCCAAGGAAAAGGAAAGTTCCTCTCCACCCATGAAATAGAGGTGACTGAAAAAGCAGGAACCCGCACAACGGTCAGTGCCGAAAAAATTGTTATAGCAACCGGTTCGGTTCCTTCCAGCATCCCGATTCCCGGAATCGACTCAGAAGGAGTTATCAACAGTGATGGGGCCTTTGAACTTAAAGAATTGCCCCAAAGCGTGATTATCATTGGAGGTGGTTACATCGGGGTAGAGTGGGCGACGATTTTTGGTAAGCTAGGGAGTAAAGTAACGGTCATAGAAATGCTCCCCCAAATCATTCCAACGGAAGATGAAGAAATCGCCCTGGGACTTCAGAAGATTATCCAGAAAGACGGGATTGAAGTCTACACCGGTGCCCAGGTTAAGGAGATCGGTAATGGAACGGCGGGTCATAAAATCGTAACGGTTTTAACCAAGGACGGAGAGAAAAAATTTTCGGCCCAGATTGTCCTGGTTGCCGTGGGGCGAAGACCCTTCTCTGAAGATTTGGGCCTTGAAAAAATAGGGGTGGCCCTGGACCGAGGTGCCGTAGTTATTAACGATCGGATGGAAACCAATGTTCCTGGAATTTATGCCATTGGGGATGTTACCCGTAAAATCATGCTGGCCCATGCTGCCTCCCATCAAGGTATAGCGGCCGTAGAAAATGCTTTAGGGGAAGGAGGTCACATGAATTATAATACTGTTCCGCGATGTATCTATACAATCCCCGAAGTCGCCAGTGTCGGTTTGACCGAAAAACAAGCTCGGGAAAAGGTCGGGGAGATTAGAGTTGGAAAATTTCCCTTTGCAGCCAATTCAAAAGCGACCATTCTGGGAGAGCGAGAAGGATTTATTAAAATCATAACCGATGCGAAATACGGGGAGATTTTAGGAGTTCATATGTTGGGTCCCCATGTAACGGATCTGATTGCCGAACCTGTATTAGCCATGAACCTGGAAGCTACCGCCGAAGATATTGCCCATTCCATTCATGCCCATCCGACACTTACCGAAGCTATGGGAGAAGCCGCCCTCGATGTCCTCGGAAAAGTAATCCATATGCCCCCCAAAAAACCTAGGCAGTAAGCAATAGATAAGAAGCAAGAAGCAGGAAATAAACAAGGCAGGGACGGATCTAAAAGATAACTCCAGGGGTATGGGAAGCAAGAAATGAAGATTAAAACTCCTGGCTTCTCGCTTCTGGCTTCTTGCTTCTAACTTCAGTATGACGGCTGAACAATTTTTATTTGAACTGGTAATCATCCTTTTTTTAATTCTCCTCAACGGATTTTTCTCTGCTGCAGAGATTGCTGTTATCTCCAGTCGCAAAAGTAAAATCCTCCAACTGGTCGAAGAAGGTGTCCCATGGGCTAAGATTGTCGATCAACTCAAGCAAGAACCCGATCGCCTTCTAGCTATCGTCCAGATCGGGGTCACGTTAGTCGGAACTATGGCTTCTGTCTTCGGCGGTGCAGCAGCCGTTCAATTCTTACAACCTTTACTTGAAAAGATACCAATTCTTCAAAACTGGAGCCAATCTCTTGCTTTCGGAATCGTGGTGATTACCCTTTCCTATTTGTCCCTGGTCCTAGGGGAACTGGTTCCTAAGTCCATTGCCCTGACCAACCCCGAACGGGTGGCCTCCTGGGTCGTAAAACCTATCGATCTGTTGTCCCGGATCTCCTCGGCCCCGGTTAAGATCCTGACTTTTTCCACAAATATCATCTTGAAAATGTTAGGTGTGGAAGAAAACCCCCAGGCCTCCATTGTTTCGGAGGAAGAAGTTAAGTATATGATTAAGGAAGGAGCCGATCGGGGTGTTTTCGATGAAACTGAACATGAGCTAATCCACAGCGTCTTTGAGTTTGCAGATACTTCCGTTCGGGAAGTCATGGTTCCGAGGGTAAAAATTTATGCCATTGAAGTCAATACACCTTCCCAAGACGTCGTCAAAGCTCTGGTAGAGAGTGGATATTCGCGAATCCCGGTTTATGAGGACACCCTGGATAATATCGTGGGTATCTTATATAACAAGGATGTCATCGAGGTCCTGGCCGAAGGGAAACCGATCGTTTTAAGGGAGCTTGTCCATAAAGCCTACTTAGTCCCCGATACGATTATGATCAGTGATTTGCTGAGTGAACTCCGGCGACGGCGTATGCACATGGCCATCGTTGTCAATGAGTACGGAGAAGTAGCGGGATTGGTTACCCTGGAAGACCTCCTGGAGGAGATTGTAGGCGAAATTCGAGATGAATCGGAAACAGAAGATAAAGGACCTATCGAAGTCCTCAAAGATGGCTCTCTGGTGGTCGATGGGTCTGTAACGATCCGGGATTTACAGTCCGAACAAAATCTGCCTTTCCCGGAATCTCCGGAATATGATACCATCGCCGGGTTTATGCTGTCCAAGCTTCAAAGACTACCCAAGGGCGGTGAAATCGTTACCTATGAAGGATATAAACTAACCGTCGTGGATATGGATTCCAAGCGAATCGCAAAGGTTAAAATCGAAAAATTACCTAAAAAATAAGAAAATAGAAGAAAGGAAGAACGGAAGATGGAGATTATCCCTGCCATTGATTTGCACCAGGGGAAGTGCGTGCGCCTTACCCAGGGGAAGTTAAACCAGGAGACCGTATTTAGTGAAGATCCACCGGCTATGGCGAAACATTGGGAAGACCAGGGCGCCGGGCTTTTACATGTGGTTGATCTGGACGGAGCCTTTAGGGGCGAACCTCAAAATTTGGAAGTTGTTCGTGAAATAGCCGAATCCGTTTCGATACCTATTCAATTGGGCGGAGGACTTCGAACTTTAAAAGCCATCGAACAGGCCCTTATGGCCGGTGCCAGACGGGTTATTCTGGGGACTATAGCCTTTCAACAACCTGACTTTGTCAAAGAAGCCTGCCGGGCTTTCCCGGGAAATATTCTGGTCGGAATCGATGCCCGGGATGGAAAAGTCTCCATCCAAGGCTGGAGGGAAGTAACCGAATTAAAGGCTACCGACCTGGTCCGGCTACTTGAAGACAGCCCCATCGAAGCAATCATTTACACAGATACCCAACGAGATGGGATGCTCACAGGACCCAATTTGAACGGTCTTCGAACTATCGTCCTGGGTAGCCACAAACCTGTTATTGCTTCCGGAGGTATCTCGACCCTGGAAGATATCCAAAGGCTGTTGCCCTTCCAGGATATGGGGGTTATCGGAGCTATTGTCGGAAAAGCTTTATATCTTCATAATTTTAACCTGGCCGAAGCCATTAAACTTGCCAGGGGAAAATAAAAACCAAAAGAATAGAAGGAGGCAAAGGGATAAAAGCCTATCCTGAGCTTTGATGAAGGGGCAAAAAGTAAAAAGGATTCTAAGGAACCTCCTGGTTTGCCTTTTGCCCATGACCTTCAGAATTTAGTATGCTCACCAAACGTATTATCCCCTGCTTGGATGTTAAAGCCGGACGTGTAGTGAAAGGGGTTAAATTCCTTAACCTCAGGGACGCAGGAGATCCGGTGGAAATTGCAAAAATCTATGATCAACAGGGAGCCGATGAACTGACCTTTTTGGATATCACTGCCTCCTACGAAAAGAGAGAGATCATGATCGACGTGGTACGAAGAACGGCCGCGGAAGTATTCATGCCCCTTACTGTAGGGGGGGGAATTAAAAAAGTAGAGGATATCCGCAATCTCCTGAGAGCCGGAGCCGACAAAGTCTCTATCAATACAGCGGCCGTCTTAACCCCCGAGATCATTCGAGAAGGGGCTGAACGGTTTGGTTCTCAATGTATCGTCGTGGCTATCGATGCCAGACGCCGTACCTCCCCTCCCACCAGATCCTCTGAACCGACGGAAAGTTGGGAAGTTTATATTCACGGTGGAAGAACTCCTGCAGGGCTCGATGTTCTGGAATGGGCTTGCCAGGTTGAAGAACTCGGAGCTGGTGAGATCCTTTTAACCAGTATGGATCAAGACGGAACCAAACAGGGTTACGATATCCCCTTAACCCGGGCGGTATCTGAAGCCGTTCGTATTCCGGTAATTGCCTCGGGGGGAGTCGGAAATCTCCAACATCTCTACGAAGGACTGACCGCAGGAAAAGCCGATGCAGTTCTGGCTGCTTCTATTTTTCACTTCCGGGAATATACTATCCCGGAGGCTAAGGCCTACCTCCACCAACGGGGGGTTCACGTAAGAATCTAACATTGAGTAGGGGTGGGAGGCCTCCCACCCTTACTCCTTTACCGTCTTTTCCATCTCCTGGAGATAAAGCAAGGTTCCGCCCACAACAGAAATCGGAATACAAATAAAATTGAGCAGAGGAACCAGAAGAATCAGAAAAACGCCCAGGCCGAATCCAAGGGTCAGCTCCTTGTAATCCCAGATAATCCTGAGTTTCTGCCGGAAAGAGTAACGCCTACGACTCAACGGATAGCTCAAAAACTCGAAAGCCAGAAATATCCATATCCATAAGGTATTTAATCCTGTCCCAAGCCCGGGAACAAAATTAAGAAAAAACATACCAAATCCCACAAAAGCAAAAAAGGTTATCTCTTTGAGATTCTCGATCAAATCTAATGAAACGCGACGAAGACGATGAAAAACACCAGGAAAAAAATTCCCACGCCTTTCCTCAAAATCTTTAATCCTCCCCAAAAGGATCTGTTCGGTTTTTTCTGAAAGTACTTCGTTGAAAGGCGCTGCAACAAGGGTTCCGACTATTGTAAAAGTAAAAACAATGATCAAAATCAGTAACAACCCCAATAACCCCAGGGACAGGTAGAATAATAAAGACCAGTACCAGGCTTCTCCCCGGTGGGTGATCTGATTGAGAAAAATCTCTCCATAATGCCAGCTTAAATACCCTACCAGGCTAAACACAAGGACGTTAATGATAAAGGGAATCAGAACATACTTTAGCAGGATAGGATGGGCTTTAATAAACGTAGCTCCCCGAAGGACATACGTAAGTCCGCGAACAAAATGAAACATATCTCCTCATGGGCCTTCACAATTTCTCGGTAAAACAGTCAAATACCTACTTTCTAGAAGAGATTTTAGATGCCAGGAGGAGTTCTGTCAAGGAAGTGCCTCCAACCCGGAGGATCATCAAAACAAAAAACTTGACATTTGTCAAAATCTTCCCCTATAGTGGTGGGACTAAAACGGAGGGATAAACTAAAAAATTTAGGAATAGGGTAGGAGTAGGGGTAGGAGGCCTCCCACCCCTACTCCTACCCGAAGGATCATCTTGAAATCAGGAACAAACAGATGACTGCAGGACAAAGTGAAGGATATTTTCGAACCTTAATGGAAAGTATCCTGGATATTGTTATCGTCTTAAATAAAGACGAAACGATCTTCTATGTAAATCCTTCCATTGAGCGGGTATTGGGGTATAAACCCGAAGAGGTCATCGGGCGGAATGTCTTTGACTTCATTCACTTTAAGGATATAGCCCGTGTTAAAGATGCTTTCCATCAGGTAATCCAGGATTCGGATCATGCAATTTCCTGGGAATTTTGTTTTCATCACAAAAATGGGTCCTGGCGGATACTTGAAGCCATGGGGAGAAATCTCTCTAATAAGAATCCTGCAGTCTCGGGGATTATCGCCAGTTGTCGTGATATTACCGAACGTAAACAAGCCGAGGAAAAGATGTATCAGCAAAATGAGTATCTGATTACGCTCCATGAGACGACCCTGGCCGAGCGTAAGCGAGTGGAAGAGGAACTGAGAAAGGCCCATGACAATTTGGAAATAAGGGTTAAGGAACGTACAACCGAGCTTGCCAAAGTTAATGAAGAGTTACGAGCTGAAATCTTAGAGCGCAAGCGTATAGAAGAAGCCTTACGGATCCTGGAAAAAGCAGTTGAAACCATCCAATTGGGGGTTACCATTACCAATCCAGAGGGAAAAATTCTTTATACAAATCCCGCCGAAGCAACCATGCACGGTTATACGGTAGAAGAACTGATAGGTAAGAACGCCAGAATCTTTGCCCCTTCTGAGTTCTGGAAGCCCATGGGACCGGAACAGGTAAAACAGAGGAAACACTGGAGACGCGAAACGGTTAACGTACGAAAAGATGGGAGCATTTTCCCGGTCCAACTGGTATCGGATTTAGTCAGGGATGCTTTAGGAAACCCCATTGCCATCTTTACCATTTGCGAAGATATTACCGAGCGTAAGCAGGCAGAGGAAGAATTGAAAACCTTTGCTGCAAAGTTGGAGCAAAAAACCCGGGAACTCCACGAAGCCCTTGAAAAAGAAAAAGAACTTGGAGAACTGAAATCCCGATTTGTTTCCATGGCCTCCCATGAATTCCGTACCCCTTTGGCCTCTATTCTGGCCGCCAGTGATATCCTCAAACGTTACGGGGATAAAATGACCCCCGAACAAAAAATGGAACGCTTGAATAAAATCCAAGCTGAAATCAAGCATATGACCCGACTGTTGGAGGATATCCTCGTCCTCGGTAAAGGAGAAGCCGGGAAATTGGAATTCAATCCCCTCTCACTGAACCTGAGAAAATTCTGCCAGGACCTTGTCCATGAGGTTGAAATAACAACCCAAACCCGGCATGCATTTATCTTTTCTTATCAGGTACCCTACGAAGAAGCCCTTCTGGATGAAAAACTCATGCGACATATTATCACCAACTTGCTCTCCAATGCAGTTAAATATTCGCCCGCAGGGGGTTCCATCTATTTCACCGTATCAGGTGAAAAGGATGCGATTATCTTCCAGGTCAAAGATCAAGGTATCGGAATTCCTGAAGAAGACCAAAAACGGTTATTTGAACCCTTTCACCGGGCTAAGAATGTCGGGAACATTTCCGGTACCGGACTCGGTCTGGCCATTATTAAAAAAGCCGTCGATTTACATGGTGGGACGATCCGTGTGGATAGTAAAGTAGGCCTTGGTACAACCTTTACTATTACCATCCCGGTCGATGAAAGGAATTAATAGCCATGAAAAGGATTCTTGTCATTGAGGATACGCAATCTGTGCGTGAGGAGATTATTACCATCCTTGGTTTTGAGGGTTTTAAGACCCTAGAGGCAGAAAACGGTTTGACCGGGATCCAATTGGCCCGAAAGTATCTCCCTGACTTGATTATCTGCGATGTGATGATGCCAGGACTCGATGGCTATGGCGTACTCACTGAATTACGAAAAGATTCCACGACCGCCCTTATTCCGTTCATTTTTTTAACAGCCAAAGCGTCCAGGGAAGATATACGCCAGGGAATGAATATCGGTGCAGATGATTATCTGACCAAGCCCTTTACCGCCGAGGAGCTGATCACGGCGATTAAAACCCGACTGGAAAGGCAGACCACCGTGGCCAAACATTATATTGGTGAAATTAAACTGGCCGAACAACAACTCAGTCATTTTATGGATTGGACCAAACAACAGCTTAACCAGGCTACCTATTACCACAGTCTAACCGGACTGCCCAATCAACTCCTCCTGTACGAGCGATTGGCCCAAATCATCCAGACAAATCGTAGTGGACGGTTGATCGGAGTTTTGGTAATCAATCTGGACCGCTTTAAAAACATCAACTATGCCCTAGGCCGCGATACGGGCGATCTGTTGCTCAAGACGATCGCCGAGCGACTGAAGAGCTCCTTGAAAGAAAGTGATCTGGTATTTCACCTGCAAGGAGATGAATTTGCCATCCTTCTACCGGACCTTGCCCATAAGCAAGTTGCCGTTGCAGCCGCCTTAAAACTTCTCCAAACCATTAAACAACCCATTTCACTGCAGGGTTATCAGCTCCATATCACAGCCAGTATCGGAATTAGTTTATATCCCATCCATAGCGAGGAGGTAAAAACCCTCGTCACCTGTGCTGAAACTGCTATGGATTACGCCAAAGAACAGGGACGTAATACCTATCAATTCTATGATGTAGCCACTAAGACCCGGATTTTCGATAACTTAACATTGGAAAATAACCTGTACCAGGCCCTTAAACACAATGAACTGGTCCTTTACTACCAACCCTGGGTAGATCTCAAAACCGGTCAGATCGGTGGAATGGAAGCCTTGATACGCTGGCAACATCCGGAGTTAGGAGTAATTCCTGCAGATAAGTTTATCCCCCTGGCCGAAGAAACGGGACTGATTGTTCCCATTGGAGAATGGGTACTGCAAAAGGCTTGCACCCAAAACAAGGCCTGGCAAAAGATGGGTTTTATACCTCTCTGTGTAGCCGTGAATTTCTCAGGGCGAACCCTGCAACAACAAAATCTGGTTCAAATGATCCATGAAGAACTAGAGAAAATTGGACTTGAACCCCACTATTTAGAACTGGAACTTACCGAAAGTGTTGTGGTAAAAACTCTTGAGGCTAACTCTACTATCCTGAATGAATTAAAAGCCTTAGGAATAGGAATTGCCATTGACGATTTCGGCACGGGGTATTCCTCCCTGACCTATTTGAAAAGCCTGCCGGTGAATGCCCTCAAAATCGATCAATCTTTTGTACGGAATATAACCACCAATTCCAACGATGCCGCCATTGCCATGGCCATTATTCGGATGGCCCACAGCCTCGGCCTTCAGGTTATTGCCGAAGGAGTCGAAACAAAAGAACAGGTAGATTTTTTGCACTCGCAGGGATGCGATGGGATCCAGGGCTACTTTTTTAGTAAACCCTTATCTACAGAAGAATTCACCCAATTTTTACAAGAACAACGACGGCTGATTATCACGACAACTTTCCGGGTAGAATAACCCTATTTTCAGGCTGATCTCCTCCAGAAGCTGGGGGGCCTCCACCCCGAGAAACTTATCCCTCTCCTGGAATTCCCTACCCCCTTATGGATTAAGATGAAATGCCCGATATGACTGCTTTCCTTTAGGGAGATATTTTTAAATTCTCTAGAAAAATTTATTAACGTTTATTAATTATATTGAAAATTATAAAAAACTAATATTAATTGTGGGGTAAGAGTTATAGAACAGGATGATTTCAAGGATCAGATCCATCAAAAGGAAGTCATCAAAACGAGTCTGGAACCAAAGATCGGAAACTCCCCTGAGTCTGGACAAGGGAGGTTCAAACTCTTGACTTTAGAGTTTCCGGAGTCTATCTTAGGACTTTATAAACTGGTTTTCCAGGCTCATTTTCCGGGGTGGAGGGAGATATGTTTAAGCCGTCTAATCCAAGATCTATTAAGCAATTATCTACATCGGAAGACGCGGGTCTACAAAAACGCACCGGGGTTCGGGCAAAAAGAACCGAAGGATCTCCCGGCAGAAAGCTAAAGATCCGCTGGGTAAGGGGTACGGAGGCTCAAAGTGCCCAAAGAACCCGACGGGGTCCTTCTTCACTAAAGGCTCCGGTTTCAGAGTCCTTAGCGGGATCACCTACAGAAGCTGCAGAGAGGTTCTTATCCCAAAATCGCGAACTTTTGGGCCTTGCCGATGAGCCGGGTGAATTAAAGATGAAGGACTGCGTGGAGAGTAAAGGGGCTACCCATATTCGCTTTCAGCAGACCTACGAAGGATTGCCCGTCCATGGTGGGGAAGTCTCCGTCCATTTAGACCATCTTAACCGGGTCCAGATGGTCAACGGAGAATACCTTTCCAAGGTTAGCTTACCCCGGCGGGTTCGAGGAGCAGGTCCCATTACCAAAGCAGAAGCCATTGAAGCAGCAATCCAGGATTTAGGTCCGGATACGACCCTCAAGGGAAGTGCTTCGGCCGAAATGATTATCTATCCGGTACAGAACCAATATGTGAAAGCCTATAAGGTAACCTTTCCTGCCAGTAAACCGCTGGGTGATTGGGTCTATTTCGTCAATGCCGAGAACGGGAAAGTAATAGACAGTTATAATGCCATGCGGTTTGAAGCACCCCGAGGAAGTATCTATAATTCCAGCCCCAAACACGGTGAGGTTCAGATTGTTGAGCTGAATCGTCTGGACAATTCAGGGAAGTTACAAGGATCCTTTGTCAAAGTGGAGAATGCCCTGGGTGAGGAAGCCCGCTCCACAAACGGGGAGTTCATTTATGAACCCGATAATCCCCATTTTGATGAAGTTATGGCCTACTTCCATGTGGATAAAGTCCATGTTTACTTTACTAATTTAGGCTTTAAGGCCTCAGACGATCCTATTCAAGCCAACGTTCATGTACCTGACCCGGAGACTAAGGACCCCGATTATGATAATGCCTATTTTAGCCCTGAGACCCATCAGATTTACTTTGGGCATGGAAAAAAAATGAATGATCTGGCCAAAGAATCGGCGGTTATTTATCATGAATATACCCATTCCCTCATCGAACATATTCGGCCCGAAATAGAAGGGGCTGAAGGAGCGGCTTTACATGAAGGGTATGCAGATTATTTTGCCTGCTCCATAACCGATGATCCCCTCATCGGCGAGTATGCCGTCCAGAAGCTTGGCTTAAAAGCTTTCAGAGATCTCACCAGTAACAAAAAGTATCCAGATGATTATAAAGAAGGGGATGAAAATGCCCATGAGAATGGAGAAATATGGGGTGCAAGTTGTTGGGACTTACGGGAGTTATTGGGAGCACGGGTTGCCGATTTACTCGTTTATGAGAGTCTTCACTACCTGCCCAAAACCCCTAAATTTGAAGATGCTTATGAAGGAATCCGTCAGGCGGATACCGCGCTTTACAACGGAACCCATCTTCCTCAGATCGAAAATTTGTTTTCCCATCGAGGAATCGCCAGTACGACCCCTACCCCACAACCCCCTGAGATCAAGGAACAAAAACTCTTCATTCGCAGTAACCAGGCCTGGACCAGTACCGGCATTACCGTTAAGAAAGGACAAGAAATCTCTATTGCAGCCACGGGTAAAATCATTTATGATGATAAAGGGAACTCTTGCGGCCCCGATGGAGCTTCCTGGACGGATACCCGAGATAAGGAAGATCCCCTTTATACAAAACCCCACGCCGGTTTGATTGCCCGGGTCGGCGTTACCGGTACTCCTTTTTTCGTTGGCAGTAAATTCAAAGCCAAAATGAATGTTGAGGGAACCTTATATTTAGGAATCAATGACGCCTGGTACAAAGGCAACAGTGGACAGTTTTCGGTAACCATTAAATACTAATCTATGGTCCGTTGTTTGTTACCGCCCTCTGGGAAAAACTTGGGTTGTTTAGTGAGAACTATACCGGTTACAAACAACGGGCAACGGCAACAGAGAAAAATAAACTATGCGTGTGTGTGAAATTTGTGGAAAAGGCCCCGCCTACGGTCATACCATCAGCCATGCCCATAATGTGACCAAGCGAAGATGGAATCCGAATCTGCAACGGGTAAGGGTCAAGATAAACGGAACCCACAAACGTATTCGGGTTTGTACACGATGTATACGAAGTGGTCGGATTCAGAAGGTGGTTTCTTAACCCATACCCTGGGTTGTTCAAGATCCGGGGATCACCGCCCGATGGGATGGGTTGATAACCTATCCATGGGTCGCGGGATCAACCCCATCTCCTTCAACGACTGCTTTGTAAAGTTACCTTTGATCTGTAAAAGCCGTCCTTGCAGGCCCTTGGAAGGGCTTGCAAGGATACAGTTCCTGTTGTTTTAGCCACATTAAACCTGGAAGGTTATCCATGTTATGTCTTCAACGGAAATTATCATCCGAGGAGCCAGGGAGCATAATCTCAAAAACATTGACCTCACGATACCTCGGGACAAGTTGGTGGTCATTACAGGGCTAAGCGGCTCCGGGAAATCTTCTTTAGCCTTCGATACCCTCTATGCCGAAGGGCAACGACGGTATGTAGAGTCCCTTTCCTCCTATGCCAGGCAATTCCTGGAACAGATGGAAAAACCTGAAGTAGAATCCATCGAAGGATTATCCCCGGCCATCTCCATCGAGCAGAAGACGGTCAGCAAAAATCCTCGATCAACCGTTGCCACCACCACAGAGATTTACGATTATCTCCGTCTGCTTTTTTCCAGAGTAGGTACCCCTCACTGCTGGCAATGTGGGCGAGAGATTACTTCCCAGACGGTTCAACAGATGGTAGATCGCATTCTGGAATTACCTTCCGGAACCAAGGTCCAAATCCTGGCTCCTATAGTTCGAGGTCGAAAAGGAGAATATCGTCAAATTTTTGAAACTCTTCGAAAGGAAGGATATATTCGGGTTCGGGTAGACGGGACCATTCGAGAACTGGAAGAGAAGATAGAGCTGGACAAAAACAAGAAGCATGACATCGAGGTAGTGGTAGATCGCCTGGTTATCCGAGAAGGAATCGCACAACGGACCGCAGATTCCCTGGAAACGGCCTTGAAGCTGGCCGATGGAATTGTCTTGGTTAACGTCTTGGGAGGTCAGGATCTGCTCTTTAGCGAAAAACTGGCCTGTATTGACTGCGGAATCAGTTATCCGGAGATGGCTCCCCGTATGTTTTCCTTTAACAGTCCCTATGGAGCCTGCCCGGACTGCGATGGTCTTGGGATCAAGATGGAACTGGATCCGGATTTACTGATACCGGATAAAACAAAATCCCTTCGGCAAGGAGCCATTGCCCCATGGGAAGGAAGCAGCTCGACCTATTTGTATCAAATGCTAGACGCCCTGGCCCATCATTACCATTTCAGCCTGGACACCCCTTTTCAGGATCTTCCCGAGCAGGTTCAGCAAGTGATCCTCTACGGCTCCGGAGAGGAAGAAATTCTGTTTACCTACCAGAGCGATCATCGTAAGTATTCTTACCGGGCGAAATACGAAGGAATCATCGGGGAGATGATGCGGCGCTACAAAGAAACTTCATCGGATTATTCTCGGGAAAGCATCGAAGTCTACATGAGTACGCGCCTGTGTACTACCTGTGGAGGGAACCGACTAAAAAAAGAGAGCCTTTCCATCAAGATCAACGGAATGGCTATTTCAGACTTTACCCGACTTTCCATCAAAGAAGCATGGGATACCCTTTCCAGATTATCCTTCACGCCCCAGCAAATGAAAATTGCGGAGCCCATCCTGAAGGAAATTCGAAATCGATTGGGATTTCTTATGAAAGTAGGCCTGGCCTACCTGACCCTGGATCGACCGTCGGCCACCCTGTCCGGGGGAGAGGGTCAACGCATTCGCCTGGCAACTCAAATCGGCTCCGGCCTGGTCGGTGTCCTCTATATCCTGGACGAACCGAGCATTGGACTACACCAGCGAGATAACCAAAAGCTTTTGGAAACCTTAAAAGATTTAAAGGAATTAGGGAATACGGTCCTGGTGGTAGAACACGACGAAGAAACCATCCTGGCTGCGGACTATGTCATAGATCTTGGACCCGGAGCGGGTAAACAGGGGGGCTATGTGGTAGCCTGCGGAACCCCGGCAGACATCATGGCCAATCCCAATTCTCTGACGGGTCGTTACCTCAAGGGAGAGTTATCCATTCCCATTCCTAAAACCAGGCGCCCGGTCAGAACGGGTAATGGACAAGAGCCCGAGGGAAAGATAAAAGGCAAAAGACGGAAGGCAGGAAGGGAAGGGCAACCGACCCTGGACCCTGAACTGCAGACCCCCCCTCAGGGACAATGGTTGACCATCGTCGGAGCTCGAGAGCATAATCTTAAAAATATAACGGTGGAAATTCCGTTGGGGGTTATAACGTGCATCACCGGGGTTTCTGGGTCCGGGAAAAGTACCCTCATCACAGAGATTTTGTATAAAGAATTGGCCCATCGGTTTTACCGGACCAAGGAACGAGGAGGAGAACACGACAAAATCTTAGGATGGGAGTATATCAACAAAGTGATCGATATTGATCAGAGTCCGATCGGCCGAACGCCGCGATCGAATCCGGCGACCTACACAGGAGCTTTCAGCCTGATTCGGGAACTCTTCGCCCAAGTTCCCGAGGCCCGTATGCGGGGATATAAACCGGGACGGTTTAGTTTTAACGTCAAGGGAGGCCGATGCGAAGCCTGTCAGGGAGATGGGGTTATCAAAATCGAAATGCATTTCCTTCCCGATGTCTATGTAACCTGTGAGGTTTGTAAAGGTCAGCGATACAATCGGGAGACTTTGGAGATCAAATACAAAGGAAAGACCATTGCCGACGTGCTGGATATGACCGTTGCCGAAGCCCTGGATTTTCTGGAGAATATCCCGGGAATTCGAAAAAAATTACAGACCCTCTACGATGTGGGATTGGACTATATTCACTTAGGGCAACCGGCCACCACCCTCTCAGGGGGAGAAGCCCAGCGTATCAAACTTGCCAAGGAATTAAGCCGACAGGATACCGGCCGTACCCTTTATATTCTAGACGAACCTACGACGGGTCTTCATTTTGAGGATATCAAGAAGTTACTGGGAGTCCTCAATCGCCTGGCCGATGCCGGCAATACCATAGTAATTATCGAACACAACCTGGAAGTGATCAAAAGTGCCGACTATATTATCGACCTTGGCCCGGAAGGGGGAGATGAAGGGGGATATGTAATAGCCACGGGAACCCCAGAAGAGGTAGCCAAGGTTGAAAAATCCTACACCGGGCAGTTTTTAAGGAAAATTCTCTAATTTGTCTGGGATTGACAGTAGGAAAGTGGGATGGGAAGATCCCGAGATTATTGGATCCCGGCTCCCCTCCCACTGCCTTCCCAGGACCAACTCTAGCCCATACCCCATGCCGAAAGATATCCTCATCGCAAATCAAGACGGAATCATTCTCCTTACCTTTAATCGCCCGACCAAAATGAATGCCCTGAGCATGAATCTCTGCACAGAAGTCTTAGAAGTACTGGAATCCCTCAAGAACGATTCCACGGCTCGGGTCTTGATCATTACCGGAGCCGGAGACAAAGCATTCTCAGCCGGTGCGGATCTTCAAGAACGAAAAACCATGACCCTGGATCAGGTGAAACAGCATAACCGAAAGATATTTGGAATAGCCTTTGAGTTAGAGAATCTGCCTATTCCGGTTATCGCTGCCATAAACGGTTATGCCCTCGCCGGAGGCTTAGAAGTCTGTCTGGCCTGCGATCTGCGGATCGCCTCCGAACAGGCTCAGATGGGTTTACCTGAAACCACCCTGGGCATCATTCCAGCCGGTGGAGGGACCCAACGGCTTCCCAGACTTATCGGAAAGACCCGAGCAAAGGAGCTTATCTTTACAGGACGACGCATAAGTGCTGCCGAGGCAGAACGTATCGGGTTGGTTAATAAAGTGGTTCCGCAAGATTTACTCAGGAAAGAAGTTTTGGAACTGGCTCAGGTTATTAAAGGAAATGCCCCTCTGGCCATTCGAGGCGCTAAACTGGCTATCAATACAGGATGTGAAGCCGATATACAGACGGGTTTTATCCTGGAAAGACAAATTCAATATAGCCTCTATGCCAGTAAGGATTGGCAAGAAGGATTAACCGCTTTTAATGAAAAGAGGAAACCCATCTACCGTGGAGAATAGCTTTCAGGGTTGATCCAGTCCCGGATAATTTCCAGGAGTTGTTTCTCCCAGTCTTGAGAGGTATCCAGGATGCTCACATAGGCCTGTTCGAACTCCGTAAAGGGTTCTGCCATCCTTTGTTGGTAGGCCAGCAGGGAAGCTTTAGCTTCAGAAATGTCTTGAGTACGAGCCTGAAGGCGCTGACGAAGTACTCCCAAAGGAGCCGTACAATAAAAAATCCTGAGGGGAATTCCGTAAGTTTTAGCCTGGCTGATGACCGCAGATCTATATTCTTGACGATCATACTTCGCATCCAGTACAACCGTTAATCCCTGTCGGGCCAGAAAAATACCCAATTCCAACATACGGGCATAGGTTTGGCGGGTCATTTCCGGCGTATATATGCCGGTTTCATATTCTCCTGAAGCCGTTCCCTTTTCATAAAGGGGAATTCCGGCTATGTGTTTACGAATGGCATCGGAGCGAAGGTGGATGGCTCCGGTTTTCTGAGCTAACCAACGGGCTACCGTGGTTTTACCTGAACCAGAGAGACCGGACATCAAAACCAGGGAACCCGGTCGAGGTTGGGTGTAGGACCAGGCTAATTTACAGTAAGCTGCCGCACGCCGTTGAGCCTGCTCCTTTTCTTCAGGAGGAATGTCCGGATCGTCCAGTAAAAATGAGGAAACCTCAGCCCGAATAGAAGCCCGCAAACTGCAATAGAACGGTAATAGTACGGCTCCCCAGTAGTCTCCGGTATGTTCTAAATAAGTATTGAGAAAGACATTGGCCAGATCCCTGCGACCTTGAAAATCTAGATCCATCACCATAAAGGCAATTTCATACATCCCATCGATGTTACGGAATTTCTCATTGAACTCAATACAATCAAAAATCTGGATCTGGTCTTCATAGAGACAAACATTATTCAAATGTAGGTCTCCATGGCACTCTCGAATTTTCCCCTGTTCCTGGCGTTGACGGAACCAATCTACATGCTCACCGAGAAATCGATCCATAAAAGCCCGGGTTTGTTGAAATTGACTTGAAGTCTGGATACGATCCAGGTAAGGAATCAGAGCCGTATAGTTCTCTTCCACAACGGCACGAATCATCTCTGGAGAGCCAAATCGCCCAACTTCCTCATCGGTACGTGCAGAAAGATGGAAGGAGGCTACACATTCTCCCAAAGCTCGCATATGGTCGGCTGACAGCTTTCCCTTCGCCAACATACGGCTAAATAAAGCGTCCTGGGAAAATTGGCGCATTTGTACCGTATATTCTACAATATCTGCCATGGAAGATTCCAGAGTTGGGAGCAAACGGAATGGAACGGGATGTTGGTGGGGAACTGCGGCAATGGGCAAAACCGCCAGATAAAGCTGAGGAGACAATCGTCGATTCAACCTCAGTTCCTCCTGACAAAAATGTCGGCGTTGCTCCAAAGTTGAAAAATCTAGAAAGCCAAAATTAACAGGTTTCTTGATTTTATAGGCATACTCCCCCGTTAATAACACATAGGAGATATGCGTTTGAATCAGTTGAATGGGTTCAACGACCGGATGAAAATAAAACTCCGGTTGTAACATGCATTGAATTAAAGGAGGAAACATTTCTCTTTTACTTTACCATTTTTTATCCTTTTTATCAAAGGATAAACAGGAGAAATTAAGCATTTTTTTGCAGGGTTATATTCTTCTCCTCATTGGGAAAAAACCCTCCAAATGGTTCAATAGTAGCTATCAAAAGTAGGGTTTTAATTTTCTTGTTTTTTATTCCATAAAGTTGATAGAAACTGTTGACAAAAATTATAAACAGATAATACATTGGTAATGTTCTCATTTTAAATAAAATTTGTTCTTTGACATAGGAGCAGGTTGATGGGAGGGATCAACCGGAGTCAACCTGAGAGTTTCAAAGTTTTAAGAAGTAATTACGGAGAGTTTGATCCTGGCTCAGAACGAACGCTTGCGGCGTGCCTAACACATGCAAGTCGAGCGAGAACGGGAGGCAACTCCCTAGTAAAGCGGCAGACGGGT